>JAXDLD010000424.1:0-11769 GCA_034666805.1 Acidobacteriota bacterium | reverse complement strand
CGCCGGAGATAAATCTCCGGGCTATGGAATGCGCCGGATGAATCCGGCTTCGCGCAGAGGAGGCGTTTCAGGCGAGCATCAATGACCTCGGCACAGGGCACGAAATCCTGGACGGGAGCGCTCCTGGCGCTCCCGCTCCTCCTCTTTCTCGCCGGCCTCGTCCTCTGGCCGCTCGGCCGGCTGGCGGCGGCGGCCTTCGCCGGCCCGGGGGCTCCCGCGCTCCGGGCCGTGCTCGTTGCCGGCCGCTACCGCACCGCCCTCGTCCACTCGCTCCTCCTCTCGGCCGCGGCGGCGGGAGCGGCCGTCGCCCTCTCTTTGGTCCCGGCCTGGATCCTCGCCCGCGAGCGCTTCCGGGGCCGCGACCTCCTGCGGACGGCGATCTCCCTCCCGCTCACCTTCTCCGGGGTCCTGGTCGGCTTCCTCATGATCGTCCTCCTGGGGAGGATCGGGGCGGTACCGAAGCTCCTGGAGCTGCTGACCGGCCGGCCCTTCCTCGCGAGCCTCGCCTACACGCCGGCCGGGCTCTTCCTCGCCTACCTCTACTTCGAGGTGCCGCGGGCGGTGGTGACGCTCGAATCCGCCTTCCGCCGCTTCCCCTGGGAGCTCGACGCCGCCGCCCGTACCCTGGGCGCCGGCCCCCTCGCCCGGCTCGGCCGGGTGGTGCTCCCCTTGGCCGCCCCGGCGCTCCGCTCGACCCTCGCCATCACCTTCTCGGCCTCCATGGGCTCCTTCGGGGTGGCGCTCCTCCTCTCCCGCCGCTTCTCGGTCGCACCGCTCGAGGTCTACACCGAGCTCACCGGATTCCTGAACGACGCCGTGGCCGGAGCGCTCTGCCTGGTCCTCGCCGTCGTCACCCTGGCCGTCGACCGCCTGCTCGGGGGAGGACGGGAGTGAGGGTCGCGCCGCGCCGAGTCGCCCGGACGACGGGAATCGCCTGGACGGTGGCGACCGCCCTGGCCCTTCTCGCGCCCATCCTCGTCACCGTCTGGGGGGCCTTCTCGCGCTCGGAGTTCTACGGCCAGCGCTCGGAGGGGGCCCCGGTCCAGGGCACGGCCGACCTCTTCCGCTACGTCCTCGGGATCTGGGGGGAGGCGCTCCTCCACTCGGCCGGGCTGGTGGCGGCGGTGGTGCCGCTCGCCCTTCTCCTCGGCGCCCCGGCCGCCTACGCTTTCCGCCGCCGCCCCTTCCCGGGCGCGCGCTGGCTCGAATCGGCCGCCTTGGCGCCCCTCGCCATCCCTGGGATCGCCTTGGCCGTGGCCCTGATCGAGACCGCCGGCGGCACCCCGCGCTTCCTCCTCCTGGTCGCCGGGCACCTCGCCTACACGGTGCCGCTGGTCTTGAAGACGGTGGGCAACGCCCTCTCCGGCTTCGACCCCGGTCTCGAAGCGGCGGCGAAAAGCCTGGGCGCCACCCCAGGGGAGACCGTGCGGCGGGTGGTGCTCCCGCTCCTCGTGCCCTCGCTGCTCCTCGCCGCGCTCCTCGTCTTCGCCGTCTCCTGGGGGGAGTTCAACGTCTCCTTCCTCCTCGCCACCCCGCTCCTCCAGACCTTCCCGGCGGCGCTCTACTCGACCTACACCACCAACTCCTTTCCGGTGGCCGCGGCGGCGACGATTATTTTTCTCCTGCCGGTAGTGCCGGCGCTGGTTGCCATCCAGGCCCTGGGCGGAGAAGAGTTCCACCGGGGACTGCCGGCATGAAGGTCGCCGTGCGGAGCGTCTCTTACTCCTACGACGAGGAGCCGGTGCTGGGCGGCGTGTCGCTCGATCTCCTGGAGGGGGGCACGACGGTGGTGATCGGCCCTTCGGGCTCGGGCAAGTCGACCCTTCTCCGCCTCCTGGCCGGTCTCCTCCATCCGACGGCGGGAGCGGTCCTCTTTGACGGCCGGGACATGGCCGGGGTGCCGACCGAGAAGCGCGAGGTGGGGGTGGTCTTCCAGTCCTACGCCCTGTTTCCCCATCTCACCGTGCGGGAGAACATCGCCTTCGGCCTGACGACGTCGAGAAATCGCCAGCCGGGCCACGAGGTCGAGCGCCGGGTGGCCGAGGCCGCCGGGCTCCTCGCCCTCGAAGCGCTCCTCGACCGCCGCCCCGGAGAGCTCTCCGGCGGCGAGCAGCAGCGGGTCGCCGTGGCCCGCGCCATCGCCCCCCGCCCGGCCCTCCTCCTCCTGGACGAGCCGCTCTCGGCCCTCGACGCCCGCCTCCGCCGCACCGTCCGCGCCGATCTCGCCTGCCTCCTCGCCGGCCTGGGGACGACCGTCCTCTACGTCACCCACGACCAGGAGGAGGCCCTGCTCCTCGCCGATCACCTGGTGGTGCTCCACCGCGGCCAGGTCGTCCAGGAGGGGGCCCCCCTCGACCTCTACCGCCGGCCGGCCGACCCCTTCGTGGCGAGCTTCCTGGGCGAGGCGAACCTCCTCCCGGTCCATCGCAAGGATGGCCGGCCAGGCACCGCTCTCGGTCCTCTCGACCTGCCCGCGGCAGAGGGGCAGCAGCTCCTCGTCCGTCCCGAGGACCTGATCGTCGATCCGGGTGGTATACCGGGGACGGTCTCGGAGTCGCGCGGGCTCGGCCCCTACGACCGGGTGGTCCTGCGGCTTGCCGGGGGGGAGGAGGTCCTGGCGCACCTGGCGCCGGGGGCGGCGCTGGAGGTGGGGGCGGACTTGCGGGTGGCGCTACGGCCGGGGGCAGGGCACCTGCTGTGAAGTGAGTAGGCCCCAAGAGAGAGCGCTTCGCGCCATGGCGCGGACGACTCGCACCTGGGCGCGGACGATCCGCACCATGGCGCCGACGACCCGCACCTGAGCGCGGACGACCCGCACCCGGGCGCCGCCGACTCGCTCCAGAGCGCGGACGACTCGCACCAGAGCGCGGACGACTCGCGCCAGAACGCGGACGACCCGCGCCAGGGCACGGACGACTCGCATCAGGGCGCCGACGACTCGCGCCAGGGCGCGGACGACTCGCACCCGGGCGCGGACGACTCGCTCCTTGGCGCGGACGACTCGCGTCACGACTGTGGAGGTTGTCCTCCTCCCGCCCCCCCGAGGCACCCACTTAGAGGATGTCGGGCTGTACCAGGAGGTCGATCGATGAGACGTTTCCCCCCCTTCCCGTTCCTGCTCGCGCTGGTCTGGACCCTGGCCCTCTCCCCGGCCGCCCACGCGGGAGAGTACGTGGTGCGGGCTGGAACGAATGCCGTGGCCCGGGACTCCGCGGGGATGACACGCCTGGTCACCTTCTTCCGCCCCCTCGGCCTCATCCCCCGGCGCGAGCTCCGGAACCTCCCGGGGACCCTGGTGGCCGAGATGCCCGCCGAGACCGCGCGGCTCCTGGCGCTCCAGGGCTACGACGTCCAGCTCCTGCCGACCCTCCACCTGGCGGCGGACGGCGCCCCCTGGCCGCTCGACCGCGCGAATCAGCGGACCCTCCCCCTGGACGGCAACGCCGCCCGCCCCTACACCGGGCGCGGGGTGCGGATCTTCGTCCTCGATTCCAGCCTCTTCCCCAACCTGGACGAGTTCGGGACCCGGATCGCCGGCGGCACCGACTACCTTGAGGACGGCCTGGGGGTCTTCAACACCTGCGGTGCGGACCACACCCATGCCACGATCGTCGCGAGCGCCGCCGCCGGCAAGGTCTACGGCGTCGCTCCGGAGGCCTCGCTCTTCCTGATGCGGATCTCCGACTGCGGCGGCAACATCTACGGCTTCGCCGAGCTCGCCGCCCTGGACGACATCCTCACCTGGCGCCAGGCCAACCCCACGGTCCCGGCGGTCGTCAACATGAGCTATGCCGGGTTCGGCGCCAACCCCGCCGAGGAGGCGCTCTTCCAGAAACTCGACGCCCTGGGCGTCCTCCTCGTCGACGCCGCCGGCAACAACGGCGACGACGCCTGCCGGTACAGCCCCGCCAGCTCTCCCGAAACCGTGACCGTCGGGATCAGCGATATCGCCGACCAGCGCGCCCCGCGCTCCGGCTACGGCCGCTGCGTCGACCTCTTCGCGCCGGGGAAGGACGTGACGACCCAGGGCGGCAACCAGCCCATCGTGGCCTCGGGCAGCTCGCTCTCGGCTCCGTTCGTGGCCGGGACCCTGGCCCTCCTCTTAGAGCAGCTCCCGGACCTCCCGCCATCCCAGGTCCGCCAGCTCCTCCTGACCAACGCGACGAAGGGGATCGTCGGCGGCGACCTCGGCGCCGGCTCGCCCAACCTGCTCCTCTACGACGGGCCCCTCCACGAGGACGTCAGCCGCTTCATCTCCCGCTGGTTTCCCGGCGAGCACCGCTTCACTACCCAGATCGGCGTCACCTTAAACGGCACGCCGACCCCCTTCCCCCAGGTGCACCTCTACCGCGGCCCGAGCAAGGACGGGCACTGCCAGGGGGTCCCCTTCGCCACCGTCGAGCTCCAGGCGGACGGCAGCGCGGTGTCGAACATCGTGGGCTGGAAGCAGGCCCCCGCCTTCCTCTGCGTGGAGACGCAGAGGAAGACGGTGTTCGACCGGTTCGTGCGGATCCTCGGCTGAAGCTTCCGTTACGGACAGCTGAAAGCGTTGGTGTCCTGGAGCGGCGGCGCTGGGTTCAGGTCCGGGTTGATGTAGGTCTTCTGGCTGCCGGCCACGGTGTCGCGCACGGTCACCGAGAAGCCCACGTTGGTGCCGGCGGAGAAGAACACCCAGAACCGGTTGTTGGTGGCGCAGGCGTTCAAGACCTTGACGAGCATCTCCGGGTTGGTCCGGGCGAAGAACCAGAACAGCCCGCCCTGGTTGACCCCCAGGGACGAGAGCGGGATCGCGTGTCCGTTGCCGGACAGCCCGCCGCTCTGGGTGGTCGAGTAGGTGGCGGTGATCATGAACCGCCGGTCACCGGGGTTGTTGTCGATGCAGAGGACGGTGTCGCTGGGGGTGCAGACGCCGGCCGCGGAGTCCTGGGTGACGGTCACGCCGACGCTCTGCCGGATCGCGGTCGAGAGCGGCGGAGTCGTGTCGTTGGTCTCGACCACCCCGGGGCAGGCCGAGCAGGAACCGGGCGAACAGGGCCCCACGTTGTAGAACACCTGGCCGCCCGTCGCCGATTGGCTGAAGGCGAGGGTCGCCCCCGTCGGCACCGCGACCCCGCCGAAGTCGAAGTTCACCACCGTGAAGAGGCCGGGGTTCAGGGTGACCGCCACGCTCCGGGAGCCGAGGAGCGGACCGTTGAAAGCACCGCGGTGGGCGTTGAGCGTGATCGTGTACGTTCCGGCGACATTGGCGGTGTAGGCGAGGCTGACGGTCCGCAGGTTCGATCCCGCGTAGCTCTGCAGGTAGAAGCCGCGGCCGATGTCGTCTCCCCCCGTGGAGAACGGGCAGGAGACGACCGTCGAGGCCGCGAGGAGCGGCGCTACGGCGAAGAGCAGGCAGAAGGCTGCGAGGGTGACGATTCTGGAGCCTGGACGGGTCGTAGTCATAGGAGTTCCTCCGGTGAAGTAAGGAGGGGTTCTTGCAACCTTCGGGCCGGCTTCGCAAGTGGTTGACAGGAGACGTCTTCCGGCTTCATCCTCCAAGGGACAGCGAAAGGAGACCCGCATGTTGGGAGACAGAGTCGCGATCGCGACCGTCGCGGTGAAGGACCTCGGAACGGCGAGGGGGTTCTATGAGGACAAGCTCGGCCTGCAGCCGATCCAGCCTGAAAGCCATGGCGTGATCAGGTACAAGACCGGCGGTTCCTCGCTCCTCGTGTACACGTCGCAGTTCGCGGGGACGAACGAGGCCACGAGCGTTACCTGGAGCGTCGGCAAGGATTTTGACGACATCGTGCGGTCGCTGCAGTCGAAGGGGGTGCCCTTCGAGCACTACGACGGCCTGCCGGGCCTCGCTCGCGAAGGCGACGTCCATCGGGCTGGCGACTTGAAGCTCGCCTGGTTCAAGGATCCGGACGGCAACATCCATCATCTGATCAGCATGGAACCATGACCTCTCCCACTCCCCGCAGGTCTTCCGCGATTTCTGGACCTCGGCCTACCCGGCGATCGGCGACGGAAAAAAACTTCGCGCCGCGTGTCGATTTCCTGGCCCCTCGTTCGACGTCCTGGTAGAGCCAGGACTAAAGACACCCGGTCGGAACCGCCCGGAAGCCCGGCTCCACACCCAGACGATAAGGAGAAAGCACGATGCGATTCATGGTCATCATCAAAGCCACCCAGGACTCCGAGGCGGGCGTCATGCCGAGCGAGAAGCTGCTGACCGAGATGGGGCAGTTCAACGAGGAGCTGGTCAAGGCCGGCGTGATGCTGGCGGGCGAGGGGCTCCACCCGAGCGCGAAGGGGGCGCGCGTGCGGTTCTCCGGCACGAAGCGGACCGTGATCGACGGCCCCTTCGCCGAGACCAAGGAGCTGATCGCCGGCTTCTGGCTCTGGCAGGTGAAGTCGAAGGAAGAGGCGATCGAGTGGGTCAAGCGCTGCCCCAACCCGTTTGACGGCGAGTCCGAGGTCGAGATCCGCCAGGTGTTCGAGGCGGAGGACTTCGGGGCCGAATTCACCCCCGAGCTGCGGGAGCAGGAGGAGCGCCTGCGCGCGGAGATCGCCGGCAAGCAGTAGCCCTGGCGTCTCGGCTTGCACGGGTGGATTGAAGATGGTCTGATCGGTAGCCGTGACGGCTACCGACACCCATCGCACGATCGACGCGGTCTGGCGGATCGAGTCGGCGAGGCTCATCGCCGGTCTCGCGCGGATCGTGCGTGACGTCGGTCTCGCCGAGGAGCTGGCGCAGGACGCTTTGGTCGTCGCTCTCGAACGGTGGCCGGAGTCGGGGGTCCCGGACAACCCGGGCGCCTGGCTCATGGCCACCGCGAAGCATCGCGCCATCGACCGGCTGCGCCGGCGAGAGCTTCTCGAGAGAAAGCACGCGGAGCTCGGCCGCGAGCTCCGCGCCCAGCGGGAGATGGCGGTGGCGGATTTCGAAACCGCGCTCGACGAGCCCGACGGTGACATCGGGGACGACCTCCTCCGCCTCGTGTTCACGGCCTGTCATCCGGTGCTCTCTTCCGAGGCGCGGGTCGCGCTCACGCTCCGCCTGCTCGGAGGCCTGACGACCGAGGAGATCGCGCGCGCCTTCTTGGTCCCCGAGCCGACCGTCGCCCAGCGCATCGTGCGGGCCAAGCGGACCTTGGCCGAGGCGCGGGTCCCCTTTGAGGTCCCCCGCGGCGACGAGCTCGCCGCCCGGCTGTCGTCGGTGCTCGCGGTGCTCTATCTCATCTTCAACGAAGGCTACTCGGCGACCGCCGGGGACGACTGGATGCGGCCCGCGCTCTGCGAGGAGGCGCTCCGCCTCGGCCGCATCCTCGCCGGTCTGGCGCCGAAGGAGCCGGAGGTCCACGGCTTAGTCGCCCTGATGGAGATTCAGGCCTCGCGCTCGCGGGCGCGGATCGGCCCGTCGGGCGAGCCCATCCTGCTCCTCGAGCAGAACCGCGGGCGCTGGGACCAGCTCCTCATCCGCCGGGGCCTCGCCGCGCTTGGGCGTGCCGAGGCGCTCGGCGGCGCGGACGGCCCCTACGCGCTCCAGGCCGCGATCGCCGCCTGTCACGCCAGGGCGCGCACCCCGGAGGAGACGGACTGGAAGCGCATCGCCGCGCTCTACGGTGCCCTCGCCGAGATCGCGCCCTCCCCCGTCGTGGAGCTCAACCGCGCGGTCGCGCTCGCCATGGCGTTCGGTCCGGCGGCGGGTCTCGAGCGGGTCGATGCGCTGACCTCGGAGCCGTCCCTCCAGGGCTATCACCTCCTGCCGAGCGTGCGCGGCGACCTCCTCTTCAAACTCGGCCGCTTCGACGAGGCGAGGGCGGAGCTCGAACGCGCGGCATCGCTGACGCGCAATGCCCGCGAGCGCGAGCTGCTCCTCGAACGCGCTGCCGCGTGCGCCGTTCCTCCCTAAACTCTCCGAGATTTCAGTCAAGCCATAAGGCTGCCACCATCGCCAGGCCGATGATGGCGTAGAGCGCGCGGTAACGGGTCTGCAAGCGGCGGATGCTCGCGTAGGTTAAGCCCTCGGCCAGAGTCTTCCACGACCAGCGCAGGTGAACGGGGTAGAGGGCGATGAGGGCTGCCAGGGGATGGGGGAGGATGCCCTGGAGGGCGAGGAGGAAAAGGAGGGCGTAGGCCAGGGTGAAGAGGGCGAGGCTGGCGGCGAAGGTGCGGCGGGGGCCGAAGATCACCGCGTTCGTCCGGATGGCGTTCCGGACGTCGCCCTGGTGGTCGCGGACCTCTTGGGTCAGGTGGCCGGCGGCGAAGGTCAGGGCGAAGAAGGTGGCAATGGCGAGGCCGCGACGGTCGATGGGGTGCCCCAGGGAGTAGCCGAGGAGGAAGTGGAGGGCGCCGCCGGCCAGATGAGCCGCTGAGTTGAGGAGCGGTCTGCCCTTCCAATTGAAATGGGGCAGGGAGTAGAGGGCGCTTAAAGTAGCGATCGCCAGTGCCAGCCCGAGGGTGCTGGGGCCGAGGCGGCTGAAGAGGAGGAGACTTAAAGCCAGCAGGCCGGCCGCCAGACCGCCGATCTCCTTGCGGCCGACACCTCGGGCCGTGAAGACGCTGGCGGCCTTGTTGGGGTCGGTCGAGTCGGTGGTCAGGCCGGACCAGTCGTTGAGCATGAAGACGTGCGCCATCAGGCAGACGTTGGCGACGGTGAGGATCGCGAGCGGCCCCACGTTCTCAGCCGCCGGGTGGCGGATCGCGAAGGCGGCGCCGAGGAGCGGCGAGCCCTGGAGAACGAGGATCTCTGGCAGGCGCAGGCAGGACAGGTAGCGAACCGCAGGGGCCTTAGCCGTTCGGATGGGGGTGCCGGAGGTGCGCATGTTCGAAAGCGAGCCTGAGCCAGAGCGCGTAGCCGACGTCCTCCGACCAGTAGTATCGAGGGGTCGTCGCGGTGAGATCGTTGTGATAGAGGAGCGGCGGATTCTTTCGCAAAAGGGCAAAGTCCTCTTTGGCAAGCTGGGAGAGCACCGCCTGGAGCTCCGCCGCGGCGGGCGGTAGACCTTTGGGGCTCCGCGCGCGCCCCAGTAGCCGGACGAGGGACACCCAGATCTCCTGGCCCGGCACCGGCGTCCGCATCCGTGACTCGGGCAGTTTAAGCTCGCAGCCGGCGCGCTCAAGGTCGCTTAGGCGCAGGATCGGGACCAGCGGCGCTATTCGATAGTAGACCCAGACCCGATCCTGGTCGACGATGGGGCGGAGAGCCCCGCAGAGCGCACGGCCGGCCGGCGGCTGCACCTTGGCCAGCAGCAGCAGCACGTGCATCTGGATGCCGATGTCGGCGGGGTTCGGATCGCTGCCCGGGTCGAGGCACTGGTAGGCCTCACGGGGCGCGAGCCAGGTGCGGTAGAGGCCCTCGCGGGTGCGATATCGGTCGATGGCCGCCAGGGCGGCCGGCAGTCGCAGCCGGCGCCGACGGCGGTCGTGGCCGGGAGCGAGCCTCCAGACGAGCGCCGTGTCGTCGGCATCCGGTGTGATCGCGCACCCCAGGGTGCCGATGCCGGGAGCGTCCGGTAGGCCATGGTAGCGCACCAGTCCGCCGGCCTCGATCTGGCCGGTGAGGTGCGCTCGGGCGCGCTCCAGGCTGTCGCCGAGACCGCCGGTGGCCGCCAGCGGTTCGAGCAGGTCGAGCAGGAGAGCGGTGAGGAAGGTGTTCATCTCCTGGCGCGGCGCCTCAAAGCGCGCAGCGGCCGTGTAGGCGGTGAGCCAGTAACCCGGCCCCTGCTGGTGCGCGCGAAGCCGCGCCGCCGCCGTCTTGACGCCGTCGTTCCAGTCCTCGCCGGCGGCCCGCTCCGCCGGTGCCGTCCGCACGGTCAGCTTGCGCTCCGCCAGGTAATATCCCTCTCCGTTCTCGGAGCCCCAGGCGAGGGCGGCCAGCTTGTGCTCGCCGGGAGCGAGGCCGGCCGTGCCGAGCGGGATGCGCCAGCCGGCGGGGCTCGCCTCGGAGAGCGTACCGCGGACATCGGGCCGGTCGAAGAAGGTGCGGGAAGCGACGGTCTGCCGGCCGTCGATGAGGACCGCCACCTGCCAGGGCGTCGCATGGCCGGCCAGCGCCCAGCCGGCGGCGACGACCTCCTGGCCGGCGGTGACGGCGGAGGTCGCGCGGCCGCCGGCCTCGATGGCGTCGATATTGCCGCGCATCTCGATCATCAGCTCCGCCTGCGCGAGGCCATGCTTGAAGGGAGCGATGAACGGAGCGTTCCGCCAGTCCCACGCGGCCCGCATCTGGTGAGGACCGCTGGCAACGGCGAAGATCGCGCCGTCGGTCGCGCCGGTGTACCAGAAGGCGCCGATGGCTTCGATGGCGACCGCGGCGACGACCGCGAGCAGGAAGCACACCCGGCCGAAGCCGCGGAGCGCGACGACCACCGGCACCAGCATCCACACGAGGAGCGGCAGGAGGTCGGTCAGGAAGCGCGGCCCCCAGGAGATGCCGGACCGCCAGTCGGTCTTGGCATAGAGCAAGACCTGGAGGACGACGCCGGCGCTCATCGCCAGGGTGAGACCCCGCTCGCCGCGCTCGCGCGGCAGGTGCCGGAAGGAAAGGACGAGGAAGAGCAGGAAGGGTGAGAAGACCAACAGTCCCCGGGTCGGGCTGAACAGCAATCCGCCGAGGCCGGAAAGCAGGTCGTGCCGGAAGAAGCTGGCATTGCCGGACCACCCGTACCCGCCGGCGAAGCGGCCGGCCACGCCGAGGTTGTAGAGCAGCACCAGGCCCGCCGGCAGCGCCGCCCCCGCGGCGAGCAGCGCCGCCCGGCGGCCGGCCCAGAACAGGCCGTACGCGCCCAGCACCGCCGCGAGGACGACATCCGGCGGGCGGTTGCCGGCGATGAGCCCGCACAGCAACCCCGCCGCCAGCGCCCGCGGCGCGGTGCACGGCGCGGTCAAGAGCAGCAGGGTGCCGATCACCAGCAACTCCGCCATCCCGTGCTGCCACAGAGCCTGGCTGCCGATCACCCAGGTGGTGGTGCCGAAGGCATACGCCAAGGTGAGCAGCAGTGCGATCGGCGCCGCCGCCCGGCGCCGCAGCAGGAGGTAGAGGAGCGACGCGGAAAGCGCCGCCACGAGCGAGGCGGAGAGCTTCTCCATGACCCTCGCGATGTGGTCGAGCCGCCCATCCGTCCAACCCTTGAAGTGCAGGTAACCGACCGCGGGGAGGTAGAGCGGCGTGATGAGCACCGGCAGCACCACGGGGTACAGCGAGAGGATGTGGCCGGGCACAAGCACCATCCAGAACGTCCGTTCTGTCCCCTGGGCGGTGAGCGTCGCGATCGGATCGAGACGGAGGCTGTGGTATCGCCAGATCGCGAACGGCAGGTAGCGCGCCGGGAAGGCGTCGCCGGCGCTGATCGCCCGCCCGTTGGCGTTGTAGACCAGCAGACAGCAGAGCCCGATGAGCAGGCTCGCCCGCAGCTCGCGCCGGCCGCCGAGGACGGGGGTCATGGTCTCATGCTCACTTGGGCTGGCTTCCCAGGGGGTCCGTCTCCACTACGAGGTTGGCGAGGGGTCGAAGGCTACCACAAGGCGCCGCCGCCACGTGGAAGTTGGGCTAGAATCGGGCGCCAATGGCCAGCTTCGGCCACCATTTGAAAGAGAGGGAGCGAATGAAAAGGCAGTTCCTGCTCGCCGCCGTTGGTCTCCTGTCGATGGCCGTCTCCGCGTCCGCTGCCTCGCCGGCCCCGGCCCTCGCCTTCCTGTTCGGAGGGAAGGCGGTCTGCCCGTCCGCCGCGCAGACCCCGGCGCCGCTCTTCATGACCCAATTCGAATGTTTCGAGGGGT
>JAXDLD010000423.1:0-11994 GCA_034666805.1 Acidobacteriota bacterium | reverse complement strand
TTTTCGGCTACTTGAGAGAGCTTTTCGCGACGCAAACAGATCGAACCGCGGCGCTAACAGATCGAGCCGGCGCCCTATCAGGTGGCTTTTCGGGCCTTCGGGGAGATTTTTCCTCCCTACGACCGCGGGATCTCCCCCAGAATCTCCCCATCCGGCCCCAATGGCGGGTAGGGCACTTTCTTCCGCCGGCAGTAGGCCGCGAGCTTCGGGTAGGTCCACTCGAAGAGGGTGCGGGCGAAGGCGTCCGGGGGCAGGCGCGAGCTGGCGTAGAGACCGGCGGCCTGCCGCTGGCGCTGGGCCTCGAAAAGGATCAAGGCGGCGGCGACCGAGACGTTCAAGGAGGTCACCATACCGGCCATAGGGATGGCGATCCAGCCGTCGGCCGCGGCGGCGGCCTCCGCGGTCACCCCGGTCTCCTCGGTCCCCAGGAGGACGGCGGTGGGGAGGGTGTAGTCGACGGCCCGGAAGTCGAGCGCCGCGGGTGCCGGATGGGCGGCGAGGACCCGGAGGCCCCACTCCCGGAGCTGGGCGAGGGCGTCGGGGAGGGTGCGGTGCTTCCGGACCGGCACCCACTTGCGGGTGCCGCCCGAGGCCGGGCGGGAGATCTTGAGCCGCCCCCCCGGCCAGACCGCGTGAGCCTCGAACACACCCACCGCGTCGCAGCTCCTCAAGATCGCCGCCAGGTTCCGCGGCACCTGGACGTCCTCCATCAGGACCGTCAGGTCCCCCTGCCGGCGGTCGAGCACCGCGCGTACTCGGTGGTATCGGCGGGGGGTGGTCATGGCGGGGGGTTCTACCATAGGATCATCGGGCGGAGCGCGGACGAGCCTAAGAAGGAGGGATTCCATGGCCATCATCGAGCAGGCTGCGACAGGTATCAATCGGATCGAGGAGCTTCTGGGGGCGGACGCCGAGAGCCTCCTCTCGTTTACCTGCAAGGGGATCACGAAGGACCAGCTCATGCTGCCGGGTCCCGACCACCTGGACCGGGCGTGGGGCCTGTCGGACCGGAAGCCCGGGGTCCTCGTCAACCTCCAGCGCCTGGTCAATACGGGACGCCTGGCGGGCACCGGGTATCTCTCCATCCTACCGGTCGACCAGGGGGTCGAGCACTCGGCCGCGGCCTCCTTCGCGCCCAACCCGATCTACATGGAGCCCGAGAACATCGTCAAGCTCGCGATCGAGGCCGGCTGCAACGCCGTGGCCTCGACGGTCGGGGTGCTCGGGGCGGTCTCCCGGAAGTACGCCCACAAGATCCCCTTCATCGCCAAGATCAACCACAACGAGCTGCTCAACTACCCCACCAAGTACGAGCAGATCCTCTTCGGCAATGTCGAGCAGGCTTGGGAGATGGGGGCGGCGGCGATCGGGGCGACGATCTACTACGGCAGCGAGGACGCCGACCGCGAGATCGTCGAGATCTCCGAGGCCTTCTACCACGCCCACCAGCTGGGGATGGCGACGATCCTCTGGACCTATCTCCGCAACAACGCCTTCAAGAAGGACGGCACCGACTACCACGAGTCGGCCGACCTGACCGGCCAGGCCAACCATCTCGGGGTGACGATCCAGGCCGACATCATCAAGCAGAAGCAGGCCAACCGGAACGGCGGCTACCCGGCGATCAGCTTCGGGAAGACGAGCCCCAGGATCTACGGCGAGCTGGTTGCGGACCACCCGGTCGACTGGGTGCGCTGGCAGGTCGCCAACTGCTACATGGGCCGGGCCGGCATGATCAACTCGGGCGGCGAATCGAAGGGGAGCGGCGACCTGGCGCAGGCCGTGCGCACGGCGGTCATCAACAAGCGCGCCGCCGGCACCGGCCTGATCTCCGGCCGCAAGGCCTTCCAGCGCCCCATGAAGGAGGGGGTGGAGCTCCTCCATGCCATTCAGGACGTCTACCTCTGCGACGAGGTGACGATCGCCTGAGGGGGAAGGGTGGTGGGGGCGGCGGTTGTTGTTTCTTTCGTGCGCTGTGATCTCTGCGAGCGGGAGGTGAGCTGTCTCACCGTCCACCATCTCGTCCCCCGGCAGAAGAAGGGCACGGGCGGTCCCACGGCCGACCTCTGCCCCGCCTGCCACCGTCAGATCCACATCTTCTTCGACAACGCCCGCCTGGCGCGCGAGCTCAACCGCGTCGAGCGCCTGAAGGACGAGCCTCGCATGCAGCGCTTCCTCGCCTGGGTCCGGAAGCAGGATCCCGACCGGAGGATCAAGGTGCGGGGAGCGCGGGGGTAAGGAGTGGTTGCACGCTGGCGGGAGCCCGTTGGGGCCCCCGCCCTCGACCCACCTGGAACGTCTAGAACGCCCAGCCGAAGTGCAGGCCGACGGTGACGGCGGTCTGACCGCGGTCCGCCGCGTCCCGCTGGAAGCGGACGGGCAGGACGAGCTCGGTGAAGAGGGTGGTGCCGTTCGCCTGCGGGAAGCCCAGGTTCAGGAGCGGCGTAAAACCGTAGGACTTCGCGTTGACGTCGAAAGCGGCACGCACGCCGGCCGTCCACGGGCCGCCCAGGCTGTAGAGGACGCCGGGGTGGACGGTCAGGTCGACGTTCTTGCCGTGGCCGTGGATCAGGGGGACGAGCTCCAGGTCGAAGGCGACCCGGCCGCCCGGCTTGATCGTGATCCCCATCGGGAAGCCGACGTTGAACTCGTCCGAGATCGTCGTGCTCTCCCCGTTGACCCGCGTCACGATCGGGAAGAGGACGCCGAAATGCGCGCCGACCTTGTCCTCGGCGCGAGCGCCGGCGGGCAGGGCGACGAGAGCCAGGGCGAGCAGGGCCCCATACCATCTCCATCTGATCGGGTTCATCTCAAAAACCTCCGCGTCGATGGGGCCTGAAAGAATCGGCCCCGATTGGATTTGTGGGGGAGGACCCCCGAGCTTGAGGCGGAGTAGTATACAGAAATTCGAAATAGCGAAGTCGTGACTACTATTCTATACATATCGCGTTGGAACCGGCTGGATCTCCCGGACCGACGGCCCCTCCCTGGACGGACTCCTTGCTCCCGCATTTTCGGCCTCTTCTCCCGGAGAGTTGGTGCTAGCATCGCCAAAACACGTCCTGGCGGCCTGTTGAACCCCGTCCTGCGAGGACCCGGCACGACTGTGAGGCGACTAGACTTTCATGTTCGAGCAAGTCTTCAAGAACGTCGACGACGTCCTCTGGAAAGAGGCCGGCTGCACCACGGAGCTCGACTACACCGAACAGACTTCCTGGCTGCTCTTCCTCAAGTACCTGGACAGCCTGGAGCAGGACAAGGCGACCGAGGCGCGATTCGAGGGTAAGAAATACCCCTTCCTCCTCGACAAGCCCTACCGCTGGGAAGAGTGGGCCGCCCCCAAGGCGAAGAACGGCCAGATCGACCACAACCGGGCCAAGACCGGCGACGACCTCCTCGATTTCGTCAACGGCCGGCTCTTCCCCTACCTACACGGCTTCAAGCAGAAGGCCAGCGGGCCGAACACCATCGAATACAAGATCGGCGAGATCTTCGGCGAGATCAAGAACAAGATCAGCAGCGGCTACAACCTGCGCGAGATCATCGACCACATCGACGAGCTGCGCTTCCGCTCGCAGGCTGAAAAGCACGAGCTGTCGCACCTCTACGAAGCCAAGATCCGGAACATGGGGAACGCCGGTCGCAACGGCGGCGAGTATTACACCCCGCGTCCCCTCATCCGCGCCATCGTGCGGGTGGTGCAGCCGAGGATCGGCGAGACCATCTACGACGGCGCCTGCGGCTCGGCCGGCTTCTTGTGCGAATCGTTCGACTACCTGAAGGCCAGCCGGAAGCTCAGCACCAAGGACTTGAAGACGCTCCAGGAGCGCACTTTCGTCGGCAAGGAGAAGAAGTCGCTCGCCTATGTCATCGCGATCATGAACATGATCCTGCACGGCATCGAGGCGCCGAAGATCCTCCACACCAACACGCTCACCGAGAACCTCGCCGACATCCAGGAGAAGGACCGCTTCGACGTGATCCTCGCCAATCCTCCCTTCGGCGGCAAGGAGCGCAAGGAGGTGCAGCAGAACTTCCCCATCCGCACCGGCGAGACGGCGTTCCTCTTCCTGCAACACTTCATCAAGATGCTCCGGGCCGGCGGCCGGGCGGGCGTGGTCATCAAGAACACATTCCTCTCGAACACCGACAACGCCTCGGTGAGCCTGCGCAAGCTGCTCCTGGAGAGTTGCAGCCTGCACACCGTGCTCGACTGCCCCGGCGGCACCTTCCAGGGCGCGGGGGTGAAGACCGTGGTTCTCTTCTTCGAGAAGGGCGCACCCACGCGCAAGGTCTGGTTCTACCAGCTCGACCCCGGCCGCAACCTTGGTAAGACGAACCCGCTCAACGACGCCGACCTGGCGGAGTTCGTGAAGCTGCAGAAGACCTTCGCCGACTCACCCAAGAGCTGGAGCGTGGACGCCAAGAGCATCGATAAGGCGACCTACGACCTTTCGGTGAAGAACCCCAACGGCGGCGAGGAAGCGGCGCACCGCAGCCCGAAGGAGATTCTGGCAGAGATCGCGGCGCTGGATGTCAAGAGTGCGAAGGTGCTGGGAAATATCAGGGAGCTGTTATGAAGCCGGGGTGGGAATTCAGAGACCTCGCTGCGGTGTCTGCAATTAACTATGGTTATACGGAAAGCGCCTCGAGCGAGCCAGTTGGTCCTCGGTTTCTCCGCATAACTGACATTCAAGCCGACCACGTCGCTTGGGATAGCGTGCCCTATTGCAGGATTGAAATAGCAGATCTTTCACGGTACCGCTTGGCCAGCGGAGACATTGTCTTTGCGCGAACAGGTGCGACGACAGGTAAGAGCTTCCTTGTCGTCGACCCACCCGAGGCCGTGTTCGCATCGTACTTGATTCGACTCCGATTGCTGGGTAAGAATCTGTTGCCAGAGTTTGTGTCGCTCTTCTTCCAGACCGATCGCTACTGGAGGGCGATCAAGGAAGGTTCAGCAGGCAGCGCACAAGGCGGATTCAATGCGACTAAGCTTGGCGCTCTATCTGTGCCGATCCCTTCACTCCCCGAACAGCGGCGTATCGTCGGCATCCTCGCTGAAGCGTTTGCCGGTATTGCCATCGCCAAAGCCAACGCCGAAAAGAACCTTCAAAACGCCCATGCCCTGTTTGAAAGGCACCTGCAAGCCGTCTTCACCCAGCGCGGCACCGGGTGGATTGAGAAAAAAGTTGGTGAAGTAGCAACGCACTCGCTGGGTAAGATGCTGGATAAGGTGAAGAACAAAGGTGAGCCGAAGCATTACCTAAGGAACACTAATGTGCGCTGGTTTACTTTTGATTTGTCCGACCTTCTCGCGATGCGCTTCCTTCCTGATGAGACTGAGAGATATACTGCGATCAGTGGAGATGTCCTTGTTTGTGAGGGCGGATACCCAGGCCGAGCTGCGATTTGGAACGAAGCCTATCCCATATATTTTCAGAAAGCCCTTCATCGAGTTCGTTTCCGTGAACCAGGGCACAATAGATGGTTCATGTACTACTTGTACGCTCAGCACAAGAGCGGAGAACTGAGGCAGCATTTTACCGGTACCGGTATCCAACACTTCACAGGGGAAGTGCTTAATGGCTACGCGCTTCCACTTGCTCCGCCTCCTGAGCTTCGACAGTTGGTTGCGCTTTTTGATGAGCTTTTCGAGGAAACCCAACGCCTCGCCTCCCTCTACCAGCAAAAGCTCGCCGCGCTGGACGAGCTGAAAAAATCCCTCCTGCACCAAGCCTTCAGCGGGCAACTCTAGGACCCCACCATGAACGAAGCCGAAACCCGAGCCGAGCACATCGACCCCGCCCTAGTAGCGGCGGGCTGGGGCGTCGTCGAAGGGAGCCGCATCCGGCGCGAATACCCGATCACCCTGGGCCGCCTCGAAGGCCGCGGCCGGCGCGGCAAGCCGCTCACAGCGGACTATGTGCTGATCTATCGCAACACCAAGCTCGCGGTTGTCGAGGCCAAGGCGTGGGACGAACAACTGACCGCGGGTGTGGCCCAAGCCAAAAACTACGCGGAGAAGCTCCAAATCCGCTTCACCTATTCCACCAACGGCCAAGGCCTCTACGGGATCGACAGGCAGGAGGGAACCGAGGGAGTAGAGCCTCGGTACCCCACACCAGACGAGCTCTGGGATCTCACCTTTGCCGAGCACAACGCCTGGCGCGACCGCTTCGCCGCCGTCCCCTTCGAGGACCGCGGCGGGTACTTCCAGAGCCGCTACTACCAGGACATCGCCATCGACCGGGTCCTAGAAGCCATCGCCGAAGGACGCGAGCGCATCCTGCTCACCCTCGCCACCGGCACCGGCAAGACCTTCATCGCCTTCCAGATCGCCTGGAAGCTCTTCCACAGCCGCTGGAACCTGAGCCGCCAGCCGGAACGCCGGCCGCGCATCCTCTTCCTCGCCGACCGCAACATCCTCGCCGACCAGGCCTACAACGCCTTCTCGGCCTTCCCCGAAGACGCCATGGTGCGGATCGCCCCGGAAGACATCAAGAAGAAGGGCAGGGTCCCCAAGAACGGCAGCCTGTTCTTCACCATCTTCCAGACCTTCATGAGCGGCCCGCCGAAGGACGGCAAACCCTCACCCTACTTCGGCGAGTATCCGCCGGACTTCTTCGACTTCATCGTCATCGACGAATGTCACCGCGGCGGCGCCAACGACGAGAGCACCTGGCGCGGCATCCTCGAATACTTCGCCCCCGCGGTTCAACTCGGCCTCACCGCCACCCCCAAGCGCAAGGACAACGTCGACACCTACGCCTACTTCGGCGAACCGGTGTACGTCTATTCCCTGAAGGAGGGCATCAACGACGGCTACCTGACGCCGTTCCGGGTCAAGCAGATCGCGACGACCCTCGACGAGTACGTCTACACCCCGGACGACGATCTGATCGAAGGCGAGATCGAGACCGGCAGGCGGTACGAGGAGCGAGACTTCAACAAGATCATCGAGATCAAGGAGCGCGAGGCGTACCGGGTGAAGCTGTTCATGGAGCAGATCGACCCGCGCGAAAAGACGCTGGTCTTCTGCGCCAGCCAGGACCACGCGCTCGCCGTGCGGGACCTCGTCAACCAGACGAAGACCAGCAAAGACCCGGGCTACTGCCAGCGGGTCACCGCCAACGACGGCGCGCTCGGCGAGCAACACCTGCGCGACTTTCAGGACAACGAGAAGACGATCCCGACGATCCTCACCACCTCGCAGAAGCTCTCGACCGGCGTCGACGCCAGAAACATCCGCAACATCGTCCTGATGAGGCCGATCCGCTCCATCATCGAGTTCAAGCAGATCATCGGCCGCGGCACCCGGCTCTACGACGGCAAGGACTACTTCACGATCATTGACTTCGTGAAGGCCTATCATCACTTCAGCGACCCCGAGTGGGACGGAGAGCAACTGGATCCGGAGCCGAAGCCCGAGCCGGGGCCGCGTCCGCCCACACCGCCGGAGCCGCCGGAACCGGCACCGGAGCCCGGTCCGCGCCGTCAGAAGATCAAGGTCAGGCTCGCCGACGGCAAGGAGCGCACCCTCCAGCACATGATGTGCACGAGCTTCTGGCATCCCGACGGCACCCCCATGTCCGCCCAGCAGTTCATGGAGATGCTCTTCGGCAGGCTACCCGAGTTCTTCGAGGACGAAGCCGAGCTCCGCGCCTTGTGGAGCGCGCCGGACACCCGCCGGAAGCTGCTCGACGGCCTCGCCGAGAAGGGCTTCGGCAAAGACCAACTCGTGGAGATGCAGAAGATCATCGACGCCGAGAAGAGCGACCTCTTCGACGTGCTCGCGCACGTCGCCTACGCTCTGCCGACCCTCACCCGAGAGGAGCGCGCGCAACGCGCGAAGGCAGGCATCAGCCAGCACTTCGACACGAAGAAGCAGGTCTTCCTGGACTTCGTCCTCGGCCACTACGTGAGCGATGGAGTCGAGGAGCTGGATCAGGAGAAGCTCACGCCGCTGCTGCGGCTGAAATACCGGGACTCCCTCCACGACGCCGTGGCGGACCTCGGCCTGCCCGAAGAGATCGGGGAGGCGTTCAGCGGCTTCCAGAAGTACCTGTACCAGCAACAAGCCGCGGCATGAAGATGGGACGGAGCGAGCGCCCCTGGGGCCGCGGGGGGCTCTGGAAACCGTATCTCTGACCCGGAGACTTCCATCTCGAACTGCGAGACCACCATCTCTAACCCGGAGACCCCTTCTTTAACCTCGAGACCTCCATCTCTAACCTCGAGCTTCCCATTTCTAACCCGGAGATCCCCTTCTCTAATCTGGAGACCCCCATCTCTAGCCTGGAGTACCCATATCCCTAGCCTGGAGACCCGTATCTCTGGCTTGGAGACCGGTATCTCCGGTTTGGAAACCCATATCTCCAGCTTGGAAACCCCGTATCTCCGACCTGGAGACCCGTAACTCTAGCTCGGAGACCCGTATCTCAGCTTTGGATCTGGGTATTTCCGGAGGCGGATTGTGGGGTAGCCATCCTGGGGAAAACTCCTTTAGACTTTCTCCGTACCAGTCGACCGATGGACGCAGCCGAAGCACCCTCTCTCCCCGTCTCCCTTGCCGTAGCCGAGCCCTACGCCGGCTCGCTCGCGCATGTCCTGGCGGAGCTTTCGCGGGTCGACCTCCGGCTGCGGGGCGCGGTCGCGCGGGCGCGGCGGCTGCATGCGGCCGACCCGGAGTTCCAGGGGCTCTACGTCTCCGAGCAGGAGGTCGACGACCTGCTGGCCCGGCCGGCTGGATTGCCGCCCTGGGCGGCGGAGCCGCGGCCCGAGGAGGAGGCGGCCCTGGCGGAGCTCTCCCACGGCATCGCCGCCCGCAAGGCGGCCTCCGCCGAGCACGGCGTCCCCTTGCGGCTCGATCGGCTGGCCGGGCTCTTCGGGCTCTCGGACCGGGAGGCCGACGCGCTCCTGATCGCGCTGGCGCCCGAGATCGACCTTCGCTACGAGCGGCTCTTCTCCTATCTCCAGGACGACGTCACCAAGCGGCGGCCGAGCGTCGACCTGGTGCTCAACCTCCTCACCGGCGACCTTACGGAGAAGCTCGCCTCCCGCGCCCTCTTCGCCTCCGGGGCGCCGCTCCTCCGCCATCGCCTGGTCGAGCTGTTCGACGATCCGGGCCGCCCGCACCCGCCGCTCCTCGCCCGCTACGTCAAGGCCGATCCCCGGGTGGTGAGCTATCTCCTCGGCGAGGACGACCTCGATCCCCGCCTCGCGCCGTTCGCGCGCGTCGCCGATCCCGCCCCAATCGGCGGGCTCCAGCCGGCCGGGATCGCCGAGCGGTTGCTCGCCTCTGCCCGGTCGGCGGGGGAGCAGGTCGCCGTCCTCTATCTCCAGGGTCCCTACGGGGTGGGCAAGGAGACCACGGCCCGTGCGGTCTGCCGCGACCTCTCCCGCGGTCTTCTCGCCCTCGACCTGGCGCGCCTCTCGGCGGCCGACGAGGGAACGTTCGAGACCGTGCTCGACCTCGCCCTCCGCGAGTCGGCCTTGACCGGGGCGGCGCTCTACTGGCAGGGTTTCGACCTCCTGCTCGTCGAGGAGCGCTCCGGCCGCCGCTCGCTCTTCCTGGCCCGTTTGGCGGCGGGCCGGGGGCTCACCTTCCTCGCCGGGGAGGCGGAGTGGGAGCCGGCCGACGCGCTCCGCGAAGCGGTCTTCCTGCGCGTCCCCTTCCCGCTCCCCGAGCAGGCGCCGCGGGCCGCCCTCTGGGCCGAAGCCCTGGGGCTCGCGGCGGGGGAGGCGGAGACCGGGGACTTCGACCTCCCGGGCCTGGCGGCCAAGTTCCGGCTCTCCGGCGGCCAGATCCAGGATGCCGCCGCGACCGCCAGGAATTTAGCCCGCGGGCGCGGCGAGGCGCGGCCGACCGGCGCCGACCTCCACGCCGCCTGCCGGCTGCAGTCGAACCGCAAGCTCTCGGCCCTGGCCCAGAAGATCACCCCCCGCTACCGCTTCGCCGACATCGTCCTCCCCGCGGACCGCATGGAGCAGCTCCAGGAGATCTGCGGCTTCGTCCGCCACGGGGCCCGGGTCTACGAGGAGTGGGGCTTCGGGCGCCGGCTGTCGCTGGGCAAGGGGCTCGCCGCCCTCTTCGCCGGCCCCTCGGGGACGGGCAAGACCATGGCGGCCGAGATCGTCGCCGGGGAGCTCGGCTTGGACCTCTACAAGATCGACCTCTCGACCGTCGTCAGCAAGTACATCGGGGAGACCGAGAAGAACCTGTCACGGATCTTCGCCGAGGCCGAAGCGTCGAACGCCGTCCTCTTCTTCGACGAGGCCGACGCCCTCTTCGGCAAGCGGAGCGAGGTGAAGGACGCCCATGACCGCTACGCCAACATCGAGATCGGCTACCTCCTGCAGCGGATGGAGGAGTACCAGGGCGTCGTCATCCTCGCCACGAATTTGAAGAAGAACATGGACGCCGCCTTCCTCCGCCGCCTGCGCTTCGTCCTCGAGTTCCCCTTCCCCGACCCGGGGGAGCGCCGCCTCATCTGGGAGCGGCTCTGGCCGGCGGAGACGCCGCGGGCGCCGGAGATCGACTTCGAGCTTCTGGCCCACCGCTTCGAGCTGCCGGGGGGGAACATCCGGAACATCGCCCTCGCCGCCTCCTTCCTCGCCGCCGCCGACGGCGGGACGGTCGACATGCATCACCTCCTGCGCGCCACCCAGCGGGAGTTCCAGAAGATCGGCAAGGTCATGGCGGCGGGGGAGCTCGCGATGCTCGCCGGACCGGCGCCGGCCGGCGCGGGGAGGGAGCGGTGAGCCGGGCTCGCTCCGCCGCCGAGATCGAGGCCCTGCCGGAGCGGGCGTCCTTGGCCCAGGCGGACCAGGTGGACCGCGGCGGCGCGCCGGAGGCGGCGGGGCTCCCGGCCTCGGCGGCCCGGCTGCTGCGGCTCCAGCGCAGCCACGGCAACCGCTACGTGCAGCGGCTCCTCGCCCGCGAGGCGGCGGTGGATGCCCGCGCCCCCGCTCCCGGCCCCGTGGCGGGTACGGCCGCGCCCGGCTCGGAGGCTCCCCAGAAGGAGGCGCCGGCCGCGAGGTCGCGGGTCCTCGGGGCCACCGCCGAGGAGCTGACCCAGGCGGTGCTCGACATCCAGGGCCAGATCGAGGCCGGTGCCCGGGAGCCCATGGCCCCCGTGGCGCCGGGCGGGCCGGGGCTCGTCGTCGAGGTGCCGATCGACGACTCGCTGCTGGGCTGGAAGGAGATCAACCAGCGGCTCGCCCTCCGCTTCTTCGAGCGCGTCCTGGCGAGCCAGGGTCAGGATTTCGAACCGGCGTTCGGGGATGCGCTCTACAGCGGCCTGGGCTGGCGCAACCTGGCCACGAACGAGGCGACGCGGGACGCGGTCAAGGCCGGGCTCGACGCCGGCAGGAAGACCATCGGCTACCGGAGCGACGTCGGCTCGGTCGTCGGCGTCCAGCGCGCCTACCAGCGGCTGCGCCTGGAGGGCCGGCAGCGCTACGAGAAGGCGCTCGAGGAGCTGCACAAGATCCATTATGCCGAGGACGCCGTCCTCTCCTTCTACATCGCCCACGTCAACGCGGTGTCGGGGCTCCTGAACGGCATCCTCGACCTGCCGCTCGCGCCCTACAACCTGGTGCGATTCGTGCGCGGAAGGCCCGGGGTGGAGTTCCCCTACCACATCCCCAAGATCCCCTACCGCGGCGAGTACGGGGCCAAGTACGGCTCGACCATGGAGGCCGGCGCCACGGTCGGCTTCATGGTCGCCCCGGTCTCGCTTGTCGGCGCCGCCGGCGAGGCGGCGCAGGGGACGGCCCTGGGCCGGACGGTGGGCCGCGGCCTCTCCTGGGTCGGCGAGGCCGCCGGGGGCCTCTCGGTCAGGGGAGTTCCGGTGGGCAAGGCGCTCCTTGCCGGGGCCAAGGGGCTGCTCCTCGGAGCCGAGGCCTCCGGCGTCGCCCTGGGCGGGATCGACGTCGTCGAGACCGTGCGCCATATCCGCTCCGGCGTCCATCGCAACGAGGATGGCACCT
>JAXDLD010000422.1:0-2831 GCA_034666805.1 Acidobacteriota bacterium | reverse complement strand
CGAGGGGCGCCGGCCGGTCGGAGCGTAGAGGTCGGAGCTGCCGGTCACCCGGTTGGCGAAGTCGCCCAGGGTCTGGGTCTCGCCGCGCCAGAAGTCGCGCACCGAGTCGCGGTACCTGCCGTTCCACTCGGACCACAGGGGTGGGAAGTTGCCCACCTGGTAGCCGCCCTCGCCGATGTCCCAGGGCTCGGCGATGAGCTTGACCTGGGAGATCACGGGGTCCTGCTGGATGATGTCGAAGAAGGCGGAGAGGCGGTCGCACTCGTGGAGCCCGCGGGCCAGGGTCGCCGCCAAGTCGAAGCGGAAGCCGTCGACGTGCATGTCGAGGATCCAGTAGCGGAGCGAGTCCATTATGAGCTGGAGGACGTGGGGGTGGCGCATGTTCAAGCTGTTGCCGGTCCCCGTGTAGTCCATGTAGTAGGCCGGCTGATCGGCCATCAGCCGGTAGTAGGCGGCGTTGTCGATCCCCTTGAAGCAGAGGGTGGGGCCCAGGTGGTTGCCCTCGGCGGTGTGGTTGTAGACGACGTCGAGGATGACCTCGAAGCCCTCGGCGTGGAGGGTCTTGACGAGCTGCTTCATCTCCTGCACCTGCTGGCCGCGCTCCCCCGCCGCGGCGTACTCGTTGTGCGGCGCCAAGTAGGAGATCGAGTTGTAGCCCCAGTAGTTGCGGAGCCCTAGTCCCAGGAGCCGCCCGTCGTGGACGAACTGGTGGACGGGTAGAAGCTCGATCGCCGTCACCCCCAGGCGTTTGAGATGGGCGAGGACGGCGGGCTCGGCCAAGCCGGCGTAGCGGCCGCGGAGCTCCGGGAGCACCCCGGGATGGGTGGCGGTCAATCCCTTGACGTGGGTCTCATAGATCACCGTCTCGTGGGCCGGGGTGCGGAGCGGGTGGTCGGTCCCCCAGTCGAAGAAGGGGTTGATGACGATCGAGCGCGGGACGAAGGGCGCGCTGTCGGCGTCGGCAGCCGCCTCGGGGTCGTCCAGGCGGTGGGAGAAGACCGCCGGGTCCCAGGTGACCCCTCCCTCGACCGCCTTGGCGTAGGGATCGAGAAGGAGCTTCGCCGGGTTGCAGCGCTTCCCCTCGGCGGGCGCCCAGGGCCCGTGAACCCGGAAGCCGTAGCGCTGGCCGGGGCCCACCTGGGGGAGGTAGCCGTGCCAGCAGAGAGCCGTCACCTCGGGGAGGTCGACCCGCTGCTCGTTGCCCCCCTCGGGGCCATCGTCGAAGAGACAGAGCTCGACCCGTTCCGCCACCTCGGAGAAGAGAGAGAAGTTCGTCCCCGTCCCGTCCCAGGTCGCACCCAGGGGGTACGGCTCGCCCGGCCAGATCCTCACATCCACCTCCCGGTCCCAGGGACCTCAAGCTTCGCGCGGGCTGTCGCAAGCGGCATGCCACGGCAGGCTTCTTGCACTCCGCGAAACGCCAAGGCGGAACGGACATGACCCTCGCACTCGCGATCCTGCTGTCTTCGGCGGTAACGGTCCTGGTGAGCCTCGTCCTGCGCAACCTCTCCTCGGGCGAGGCGAAGATCGAGCACCGGATCGCCCCCCTCTTCGGGGTGGCGGACGGTCAGTTCGCCCGCAGCATCGGCCATCTCCTGGGACCGCCCATCGTGCCCGGCAACCGGGTGACGGCGCTCCACAACGGTGACGAGATCTTCCCCGCCATGCTGGAGGCGATCCGCCGCGCGGAGAAGACGATCACCTTCGAAACCTACATCTACTGGGAGGGGAAGATCGCCAGCGAGCTCGCGGAGGCCCTTGCCGAACGCGCCGAGGCCGGGGTCAAGGTGCACGTCCTCCTCGACTGGCTGGGCAGCAAGAAGGTGAACCAGGAGTTGATCGAGAAGATGCGGCAGTCCGGGATCGAGGTCGAGCACTACCATCCGCTCCGCTGGTACAACCTGGACCGGGTCAACAACCGCACCCACCGGAAGCTCCTGGTCGTCGACGGCCGGATCGGCTTCACCGGCGGGGTGGGCATCGCCGACGAGTGGCGCGGCAAGGGGGACTCGCCCGACCACTGGCGGGACACCCACTACCTGATCGAGGGGCCGGTGGTGGCCGACGTGCAGGCGGCCTTCATGGACAACTGGTTGAAGACCCGCTCGGAGGTGCTGCACGGGGAGGACTACTTCCCGCCCTTGGAAGAGGTGGGGACGGTCGCCGCCCAGATGTTCAAGAGCTCGCCGCGCCAGGGGAGCGAGAGTGTCCGTCTCATGTTCCTCCTGGCGATCGCCTCGGCCCGGAAGTCGATCCAGATCGGCAACCCCTACTTCGTGCCCGACGACCTGGCGATCGCCACTTTGATCGCGGCAAAGAAGCGCGGGGTCGCGATCGAGCTGGTGCTGATGGGGCGGGTGACCGACTCCGAGTTCACCCGGAAGGCGTCGCGCTCGCGCTGGGGGCCGCTCTTGGAAGCCGGGATCGCCATCTACGAGTTCCAGCCGACCCTCTACCATAACAAGCTGATGGTGGTGGACGACTGCCTGGTCTCGGTCGGCTCGACCAACTTCGACAACCGCTCCTTCCGGCTGAACGACGAGGCCAACCTGAACGTCCTCGACACCGACTTCGCCCAGGAGCAGGTCCGGCAGTTCAAGCGGGACAAGGCGCGCTCGCGGCCCATCACCTTGGAGGCGTGGAGGAACCGGCCGCGGACGGAGCGGCTCCTGGAGCATGCGGCGGGACTTCTGCGGTCACAGCTTTAGCTACGGGGCGCAACCTTTTTCTTTCTGTCGCGTTATTAGTCAATGGCCGCTCTAGTGGGGCGGCGCGGTGCGCTTTGCCACCCATCATCAAGAACGTCGTACAACAGGAGGTAGACAATGCGT
>JAXDLD010000421.1:0-10208 GCA_034666805.1 Acidobacteriota bacterium | reverse complement strand
CACCACCCGGCCGGCCTCCTGGTTCGCCCTCCTCTCCCTGCCCTTCATGGCCGGCACCTTCGTGGGGCTCGCGGCCTCCGTCTGGTCCTACGCGACGCTCGGGCCCAATAAGAGCTATCCCATCGTCTTCCCCTCGATCACCATCCTCTTCGCCGCGGCCGCGGTCCACCTGCTCCTGGTCGGCATGTTCGCCGAGCTGGTGGTCAAGGTCGGCGACTTCAAAGAGAAAGACGCCGTTTTGGCAAGCCTCGACAGCGGAGGAATCAGCGCATGAGCAGCATGAGAAGGATGAAGCTGCATAGTGAATCGGAGGCCGGGCCGGACGTCTCGGTCGTCGTGCCGGTCGTCGAACGGTACGGGGATTTAAAGCAGCTCACGGCGGAGTTCTCGGCCGCCATCGCCCGCCTGGGGCTCACCGCGGAGTGGATCTTCGTCGTCGACGAGGGGCAGCGCGGGGCCCTGCCCCAGCTCCGGGAGATCCAGGCAATGCCGGGGACGCCGGAACAGGAGATCTCGATCGTCCTCCTGGGCGGCGCCTTCGGCGAGTCGGCGGCCTTGACCGTGGGCCTGGAGCGGGCGCGCGGGCAGCGCGTCGTCACCCTCGCCTCCTACTTCCAGGTCGAGCCGCGGGGTTTAGGCGCCGCCTTCGCCGCCCTGGACGCCGGGGCCGACATGGTCGTCGGCCGGCGCTACCCGCGGACCGACTCGATCTTCAACCGGGCGCAGTCGCGCCTCTTCCACTGGATCCTCCGCGGCGTCACCTCGACCGACTTCCACGACATCAGCTGCGGCTTCAAGGTGATGAAGCGGCAGGTGGCGCGCGAGCTCAACATCTACGGCGGCCTCCACCGCTTCATCCCGGTCCTGGCGCTCAACCGCGGCTTCACCGTCCACGAGGTGCCGCTCGCCCAGAGGAGCGAGGACCGGGGGACGCGCTTCCACGGCACCGGCGCCTACCTCGGCCGCCTGCTCGACCTCCTCACCGTCTTCTTCCTCGTCAAGTTCACCCGCACCCCGCTGCGCTTCTTCGGGCTCCTGGGGACCGCGCTCTTCTCGGTCGGCTTCCTGATCGACCTCTTCGTCGCCATCCAGAAGATCTTCTTCCACACCGGGCTCTCCGAACGGGCGGTGCTGCTCCTGGGCGTCCTCCTGATGGTGCTCGGCGTCCAGACCCTGTCGCTCGGGCTCCTGGGCGAGATCGTCATCTTCACCCACGCGAGGAACGTCCGCGAGTACCAGGTGGCGGAGGTCATCCGCAATCCCCGGCCGGCGCCGGAAGCGCTGGCGCCGCGCGAGGCCGCCGGCGGGAGCGTGGGGAGCATCGGCAACGTCGGCAACGTCGGCAGCGTCCAGGCATCCTGACGACTTAAAGGAGAAGATCCGTGTGCGGAATCTGCGGTGAGTGGAACCCTGGCGGCCTGGAGCGCGAGACGCTCGAGAAGATGAACGCCGCCATCGTCCATCGCGGGCCGGACGACGACGGCCAGATCCTCCTCGGCGAGACCGGGCTCGCCATGCGCCGGCTGTCGATCATCGACCTGGGCTCCGGTCATCAGCCGATCGCCAACGAGGACCGGACGGCCTGGATCGTCTTCAACGGCGAGATCTACAACCACCGTGAGCTGCGGCGCGGCCTCATCGCCCGCGGCCACCGCTTCGCGACCGAGACCGACACCGAGGTCATCCTCCACCTCTACGAGGAGCGCGGCGAGCGGGTGGTCGACGAGCTGCGCGGCATGTTCGCCTTCGCCATCTGGGACACGAGGCGGCGGAAGCTCCTCCTGGCCCGCGACCGCTTCGGCCAGAAGCCGCTCTTCTACCGCTTCGACGGCCGCCGCTTCCTCTTCGGCTCGGAGATCAAGTCGATCCTCGCGGCCCTGCCGTCGCCTCCCGACCTCGACATGCAGGCGCTCGACGAGTACCTGACGCTCCGCTTCATCCCCAGCCCGCGGACGATGTTCGAGGGGATCTCCAAGGTCCCGCCCGCCCACGTGCTGGTGCTCGACGCCTCGGGGGTCGACGCCAAGGAGCCGCGTGGGGCGCTCCGCGCCGCGCCGCGGATCGAAATGCACCGCTACTGGAAGCTCGCCTACCTCCCCAAGCGCTCCGCTTCTGAAACCGACCTGGTGGAGGAGACCCGCGAGTGCATCAAGGACGCGGTGACCTCCCACATGATGTCCGACGTGCCGCTCGGGGCCTTCCTCTCCGGCGGGATGGACTCCTCGCTCGTCGTGGCGATCATGGCCGAGGCTCAGGGGGAGCCGGTCAAGACCTTCGCGATCGGGGTCGAGGACGCCGGCTTCAACGAGCTCCCCTTCGCCCGCCAGGTGGCCGAGCACTGCCATACCGAGCACCACGAGGAGATGGTCTGGCCGGACATGGTGCACCTGCTGCCGAAGATGGTCTATCACCTGGACGAGCCGTCGGACCCCATCGCCGCCTGCATGTACCACTCGGCGGCGCTCGCCGCCCGCCATGTCAAGGTGGTGCTGACCGGCGACGGCGGCGACGAGGTCTTCGCCGGCTACGACCGCTACTACGGCTTCCGCTGGGTCCGCCTCTACGCCGCCCTCCCCGCGGCCGTCCGCCGCCACCTCCTGGGGCCGGCCCTGGGCAAGCTCCGCGACACCGCCTCCTACAAGAACCTCACCCAGCAGGCGCGCTGGGTGCACGACCTCTCCTTCCACGAGGGGGGGAGGCGCTACGCCCAGGCCACCGCCTTCTTCCGCTTCGGCCAGGAGGGCAAGGGCGGCCTCTACACCCCGGCCATGGCGAGCCGGATCGCCGGGCTCGACCCCATGGAGTCGGTGGTCAAGGGGTTCGACGACGCGGCGGCCGGCGACGACGTCGACCGTATGCTCTACGCCGACATCGGCACCCGGCTGCCCGAGCACTCGCTCATGCTGACCGACCGCATGACCATGGCGCAGAGCCTGGAGGGGCGCTCGCCCTTCCTCGATCACCGCCTGGCCGAGATGGTGGCGACGCTCCCGGTCGACATGAAGATGCGGGGGAAGACCTTGAAGTACGTGCTCCGCCGGGTGGCCGCCTCCTACCTGCCGGAGACCATCTTGAAGCGGCCGAAGCAGGGCTTCATGTTCCCCCTCGGCTACTGGATGCGCGGGCCGCTCCTGCCCGTCCTCCATCATCTTCTCGACCATTCGGCGGTCATCGAGCAGGGGATCTTCTCGCGTGAGGCGGTGGCGCGGCTCCTGGGCGAGCACCTGGGCGAGCGCGCCGACCACCACGTGCGGCTGTGGATGATCCTCAACGTCGAGGTCTGGTACCGCATGTTCGTCCTCGGCGAGTCGATGTCGGATCTCCAGGGGCTGCTCGCCGAGCGGCTGGGCTCCGCGGCGTAAGGACATGGAAGCGGTCGCCCATACCGTCGCGCGCACCGGCGCGCCGCCGCGACGCCGCGCTCTCCTCCTCGCGGCGAAGCTCGCGGTGTCGGCGCTCCTGGTCGCCTGGATCCTGCACCGGGCCGGCCTCCGCGAGGTGGGGCGCGCCTTCCGCACCGCCGATCCGTTCTTCGTCTTCCTCTCGTTCTGCCTCTTCCCGCTGGGCTGGATCGTGAGCGTCGCCCGCTGGCGTCTGCTCATGAAGGCCCTCGGCGGCGAGTCCGACTACGGGCTCGTCCTGCGCTCCTTCCTGGTCGGGATCTTCTTCAACAACCTCCTGCCGGGGACGATGGGGGGCGACGCGGTGCGGGTCTACCAGACCGCGCGCTCGGGCCTCTCCGGCGCCCGCGCCGTGGCGGTCATCGTCGTCGACCGCTTCCTGGGGTTGACGGCGCTCCTCCTCTTCGCGGCGGTGGCTTTGGTCGTCGAAGAGAACGCGGTCCGCAGGAGCCCCTCGCTCCCCTACTGGATCGGCGGCGGCGTCGCGGTGGCGCTCCTCTCCTCCTGGCTCCTCTTCACCCCCTCCGCCCGGGTGGCGGCGCTCTTCGGCCGCCTGCGCGCCGCGGTCCCGGAGCGTTTCCGCGGGCTCTTCGACCGGGTGCATGACGCCCTCTTCGCCTTCCAGGGGCGCTATGGGGTGCTCGGCAAGGGCTTCCTCCTCTCGATCGCCGTCCAGGCCCTGGTGGTGGCGAACGCCATCTGCCTGACCTCGGCGCTCCACATCCGGGTGGCGCCGATCAACTACTTCTTCATGGTCCCGCTCGCCCTCTTCGCCATGATGGCGCCGGTCTCGATCAACGGCGTCGGGGTGCGGGAGAGCGTCTGGGTCTTCTTCCTCGTCCCCTTCGGGGTCGCCGCCTCGACCGCCGTCGCCTACGCCTGGCTCGACTACGGAATGATCCTCGTCCAGGCCCTCATCGGCTGGGCGGTCTACGCCTTCTCCTATCGACCCTGGAAGGCGGCCGCCACTGCCGCCACTGCCGCCACTGCCGCCCCGGCCGCCACCGCCGCCCCGGTCTCCGAAGGCGCGATCTCGTGAGAGTCCTGCTCCTCGCCCCGCACCCCTTCTTCCAGCAGCGCGGCACGCCGATCGCCGAGCGGCTCCTGCTCGAGGCCCTCGCCGCCCACGGCCACGAGGCCGAGGTGCTGACCTTCCACGAGGGCGAGGACCCGGGGCTCCCCGGCTGCCGCATCCACCGCATCCCGCGGCTGCCCGGGATCCACGGCATCCGGCCCGGCTTCTCGGCCAAGAAGCTGGTCTGCGACGCTCTCATGCTCGCCGCCTGCCTGCGCCTCATCCGCAGGCGGCGCTACGACCTCGTCCACGCCGTCGAGGAATCGGCCTTCATGGCCCTCCTCGCCCGCCGGCTCTTCGGGGTGCCCTACGTCTACGACATGGATTCTCTCCTGGCGCAGCAGATGATCGACAAGTTCCCGCCCCTGGCCCGGGTGCGCGGGGGGCTCGAATGGTTCGAGCGCCTGGCGGTCCGCGGCAGCTCCGGGGTGCTCGCGGTCTGCCGCTCGATCGAGGAGAAGGCGCGGGAGTACGACCCTCAGTGCCTCGTGGCGCGCCTGGAGGACGTGACCCTCCTCCCCGAGGTGGCCTCCCGGCCGGAGGAGCGGGAGAGCCTCGCCGCTTTGGCCGGCTTCACGGGAGAGGCCCGGGGGCCGGTCGTCCTCTACGTCGGCAACCTCGAGACCTACCAGGGGATCGACCTCCTCCTCGCCGGCTTCGCCCGCGCCGCCGCCCAGGTCCCGGGGGCGCGGCTGGTGGTGATCGGCGGCGCCCCGGAGCACATCCGGCACTACCAGGAGGTGGCGGCGCGGGCGGGGATCGGGGAGAGCGTCCGCTTCGCCGGTCCGCGGCCGGTCGAGAAGCTGGGCGACTACCTGGGGCAGGCCACGGTCCTCGTCTCGCCGCGCACCCAGGGCACCAACACCCCCATGAAGGTATACTCCTACCTCGATTCCGGCCGCCCGCTCCTAGCGACCCGCTTGCCCACCCACACCCAGGTGTTGGACGACGAGGTGGCCTGCCTGGTCGAGCCCGAGCCGGAGGACTTCGCCCGGGGCCTGGTCCTCCTCCTCACCAGCGAGCCGCTCCGCGAGCGGCTGGCGGGGAACGCCCGGGCTTTGAGCCAGCGCGAGTTCACGCCAGCGGCCTTCGCGGGCAAGCTCCTCCGTTTCTACGAAGCGGTCGCCCAGAAAATCGGAAACCCACCGGCCCATGCCGAGCCTCCCCACTCCCACCAGCCCGCCCAGCCCCAAGTCCATCGCCGCGGCTGAGAGCCTGCCTGAGCTCCGCCGCTCGCTCGCCGATCTCGACCTCGACCGGCTCTCCGCTGCGGACTACGCGCTCCTCGCGGGCGCCCTCCGCCGGCTGGCCTCCCAGCCGGCATTGGAGCCGGGGCCGCGGATCAAGATCGCCTACCTCGGGAACTTCACCTTGGACCTCCTGCCGCCCTACTTCGAGGTGCGGGCCGCCGCCGCCGGCCTCCAGGCGGAGAGCTACTCCGCCCCCTTCGGCCAGTACTTCCAGGCGGTGCTCGACGGCTCCGTCGCCGCCTTCGAGCCCGACCTCGTCTTCCTCGCCCTCTCGCTCCGCCTCCTGCACCCGGAGCCGATCGCCCGCTGGGGCTCCCTTTCCGAGGCGGAGCGGCGCGCCTTCCGGGAGGAGGTCTCTGGGCACCTCGCGGAGTGGGTGGAGGCGGCGAGCGGGCGGCTCGGGGCCACTCTCGTCCTCGCCAACTTCGCCTCTCCCCTCCTGCCGGCGGCCGGCGCGGTGGCGGACCTGAAGTCGCCCTACAGCGAGAGCGAGCTCTACCTCGACTTGAACGCGGATCTCCTGCGCCGGGTGAAGGGCAACCCCAGGGTGCAGGTCTTCGACGTCGAGCGGCTCGCCGCCGCCTTCGGCAAGGAGCGGGTGCTCGACCGCCGGCTCTTCTACATGGCCAAGATGGAGTGGAGCCCGGCCTTCCTGCCGGCGGTGGCCGGCGAGCTCGTGCGCCACCTGATCGCGGCCCGCGGCCTGGCCCGGAAGTGCCTCGTCCTCGACCTCGACAACACCCTCTGGGGCGGGGTGGTGGGGGAGGAGGGGGCGGCGGGGGTCAAGATCGGTACCGGCGACCCGGAGGGGGAGGCCTACCTCGACTTCCAGTATCGCTTGAAAGGGCTCCAGGACCGCGGCATCCTCCTGGCCATCTGCAGCCGCAACAACCCGGCCGACGTGGAGGAGGTCTTCGCGGCCCGGAAGGAGATGCCCTTGCAGCTCTCCGACTTCGCGGCGGTCGAGGCTTCCTGGGAGCCCAAGCACGAGGGCCTGCGAAGGATCGCCCAGGCGCTCGACCTCGGCCTCGACAGCCTGGTGTTCGTCGACGACAACCCGGCGGAGATCGCCCTTATTCGCCAGCTCCTCCCCGAGGTTCTGGCCGTGGATCTCCCCCCCGACCCGGCGGACTACGCCGCCCGGCTCGACCGGCTCCCCTGGTTCGAGAAGGCCGCGATCCTCCCCGAGGACCGGCGGAAGACCGCCCAGTACAGCGAGAACCGGGCCCGCCGCGAGCTCGCGGCCACGACCGGGGACCTGACCGCCTATCTCACCAGCCTGGAGACGGTGATCCGCCTGCGCCAGGCCGGCGCCAACGACCTCCAGCGCGCTCACCAGCTCTTCACCAAGACCAACCAGTTCAACCTGACGACGATCCGCTACTCGCTGCCGGACCTGGAGCGCTTCGCCGCCAGCCCGGACCATCACCTGGGGCTGGTCGCCGCCCGCGACCGCTTCGGCGACTTGGGGACCATCGCCGCCTTCCTCCTCCGCCGGGAAGGCGCGGCGCTCGCCATCGACAGCCTCCTCCTGAGCTGCCGGGCCCTGGGACGTGGGGTGGAGAGCGCGGTCGTAAACGCCATCAAGGAGCGCTTCCTCGCAGATCCGCGCTCAACCGAGCTCCACGGCCGCTTCGTGCCCACGGCGCGCAACCGGCCGGCGGAAGGCTTCTACGAGCGCGAGGGCTTCCGCCTCGTCACGCAGGAGGCAGGTGAGAGCCTCTATGCCCTCACTCGGCAGGAAGTCCGGCCGACGCCGTGCCCGTGGATCGCCGTCGAGATTGAGGAGTAGGCGTGATGGCGGCCGACTGCTCAGGCGGCGGCAGAAAGGCGCCGGTTCATAACTCGCCAGAACGTGGCGACCGCCTCGGGTTTCCCCTCGAAGTAATCCTCGAAAAACCCGCAGTCGTTGAGGGACGGTGGATAGGCGTAACGCTCGTCGTCTTCGCCGAGCACGCTGACCCAGTCGTCCGGTTCACGAGCATCGACGACGGTGAAGAGGTCGCCTGGATAAAGGTAGGGGCGTCCCTCGTCGTTCAGGATCCGGAGATCGTCGGCCACGATGGCCAGGAGGCTGGCACCCGTTCGGCACCCGTTCGGCACCCGTTCGGGAGGCACCCGTTCGGCCCGGAGCGCGGACCGGGCCGCCGTATCAGCACGTTTCGCTTTGCGCGCACGCTGTGGTGTACGGGCACCAACAGGTATTGTAGTAGATACAGGACCAAAGGCAGGTATGCTGGCAGGTTTGCAGGCCGGACTCCCCGCCCAGTACGTGCGAGAGTCCTTGCGCTTCGAGGTGACGCAGCGTCTCGCGGTTGAGCTTCAGGGTGCGGAGCTGTCCTTGCTTTTTCATCGGCCTTCTCCTTCTGTTGCCTTGGGCGCGGGCTCGGTTTCCAGTTTGGCCTGCCTGGAGGCGAGGTTATCCTCGCCCTTAGTGGTGTCTGTCAAGTTCGGGTAAGGTGCGGGTAGGTAAGGTGCCAGCCGTTTGGTGAGCTGAGGTCGAAGTCAGCTCTGCCCCTGGCCGCCCCTGGCCAAAAAAAGTTCAACTTCCTTTGCAAGATCTCCAGGTTTTTTCCGTCCCCTCTGCTATGGGACGACGTTTACGCTATTTACCGCCCGAGGGGAGCGGCCTGGTCGAGGTCACCTGCCGGACCGTGCAGGGCCGCTTTCTCCTCACACCCAGTAACGAGCTCAACGAAATCATCCTCGGCGCTCTCGGCAGGGCGCAGGAGCTCTGCTCACGCCCTCTCCGTCGATAAAGCAGGGGAAGACCAACCAGAGAGAGAACCCGAGAGCGCACTGGACGCTTCGACGACGCCGCCAGCCTCGTCTTTTGGCCGCCTTTTGGCTGGCACTACCTCGGCACTACCTCGGAGGCAATCTGGGGACCATCGCCGCCTTCCTCCTCCGGCGGGAGGGGGCGGCGCTCGCCGTCGACAGCCTCCTCCTGAGCTGACGGGCTCTCGGGCGCGGGGTGGAGAGCGCTGTTATGAACGCCGTCAAGGAGCGCTTCCTCGCCGACCCAGACTCAACCGAGCTCCAAGGCCGCTTCGTGCCCACCGCGCGCAATCGGCCGGCGGAGGGCTTCTACGAGCGCGAGGGTTTCCGCCTCGTCACGCGGACGGAGGCAGGTGAGAGCTTCTACGCCCTGACTCGGGAGGAAATCCGGCCCAACCCGTGCCCGTGGATCGCGGTTGAGCTTGAGAAGTAGGCTCCGCGAAATACAAACCAGGGACTCCTAACTCTGGAGACCCCTCGACTGAACACCAAAGACCGTCGACCGAACGCAGGGGAGCCCGTCCCGAATCTCAGAGCCCCCTCTTCCGAACCCGAACTACCCCGGAACAATCGCTCTGCTCCCCTTCCCCAGCTTTAGAGTAGCCTTCCCGGAGGTTAGGCGTGGGTGCTTCGCGTTCGGAAGAGGGGAGCGCAGAGTTCGGTAGACAGGTTTTCGCGTTCGCTCGTCCTGACTTGGCGTTCGTTCGCGCCGACTTAGAGCTCGCTCTCGGGAGTTTCGTGTTCGGGAGAGGCTTTCCGGCGTCCGTTCAAGGCCTCCCTGCTGTCGAAACGGCGAGCCGAGCGTCCGCCTTCCCCTTCGCGCTTGTGGGGTAGCGTTCCCCTCAGCATGATGTGCATGGAGATGGCGATTTAGGGTCAAGGAGAAGATCCCATGGTGAAGAGATATTCGATCGCGGAAGCCAGGGACAACTTCACCAGCATCGTCCACGAAGCCGAGTCGGGAGACACGGTGGAGGTGACGCGCCGCGGCAAACCGGTTGCGGTGCTGGTGGCGCGGGAAGAGTATGAGCGCCTCACCCAAGGCAGGCGCGGATTCCGGGTCGCCTACCGGGAGTTCCGCGAGCGCCACCCCAACTTTGCGGAGGACGCGATGGAGCCCGAAGAGTGGCTCGACCGCGACCGCAATCCGCGCCCCGGGTGAAGAGGTTCGCCCTGGATTGCTCCATGACGATGGCGTGGTGTTTCGAAGACGAGATGACTCCTTACTCCGAGAGTGTCCTCGAGGCTCTGGCTGAGGGCGCGGCGATCGTGCCTCCCGTCTGTCGCGAACAGAAATTGTCCTCGTACGATGCCAGCTACCTCGAATTGGCTGTTCGTACCGGCCTGCCGAAGTCCGCGGACTCCGTGCCGACTTCCCCCGACTCGGCTTGCGCCGCGGAAACTTAATGATAATGGCCCGGGACTTCGCTTCGCAGTACCGGGACCCGAAAGCAAGGTAAGGTGACGAGGTCTTCGATACCTGGACAAAGACTCCGGTGACGCGCCGCCGTTCCAGCGTCCCGGGACTGAGACTCGGCGTCCCCGGATTCAGGATCGCAGTCCCGGGGCTCCGACCTGTGGTCCCGGGACTCAGAGTCGCCGTCCCGCGGCCACAGTTGACATGCAGGAGTTTCGACCGTGGTCCCGGGACTCAGAGTCCAGGTCCCGGGACTTCGACTCCGAGTCCCGGGACCACGATCTCCA
>JAXDLD010000420.1:0-7997 GCA_034666805.1 Acidobacteriota bacterium | reverse complement strand
CTCCCAGACGCAACCGCTGCGCTCCCAGACTCGACCGCCGCGCTGCCCCAACCGCTTTCCATTTGCTGGACTCTGCCGCCGAGACTCTGGCTTGAGACTCGCGCGCCCGGTTCCAGCCGGCGCGACGGAGGAGAGCGAGGAGGCTCGCCCGCTCCTCGTGCCAGAGGACCTAGAATCGCGAATCTCCTCCCTTACCACGTGTCATCCTGGAGCGAAGCGAAGGACCTGGGGGAAGGGAGCTTTCCGCCGCCCAGTTCCTTCGGTCGCTAGGGCTCTCTCAGGATGACGGTAGGTAGGGTTGGCGTGGGCCGGCGCGGAGCAAGGAGGAAAGCCCTGTGGTAGCCTTCGAGGTCCATTCCTCCGAGGAGCTCTCATGGCAGACGATGGCATCCTGATTCTTGGCGGCGACGACGTCGCGGCGCTCCTCGCGGGCCGCGAGGCCGAGCTCCTGGACGTCGTGGAGAGGGCCTACGTGGCCCATCGCCACGGGGAGAGCTCGCTCCCTCATTCCATCTTCCTGCGCTTCCCGGGCAACGACACCGACCGGATCATCGGTCTCCCGGCCTACCTGGGGGACGGCTTCGAGGTGGCGGGGATGAAGTGGATCGCCTCCTTCCCGGGCAACGTCGCCCGCGGCATGGAGCGGGCCTCCGCCGTCCTCCTCCTCAACTCCTGCGCGACCGGCCGGCCGGAGGCCATCCTCGAGGGATCGCTGATCAGCGCCCGCCGCACCGCCGCCTCCGCCGCCGCCGCGGCCCGGGCGCTCCTTGAGGGCGAGGTCCCGGAGCGCATCGGCCTGATCGGCACCGGAGTGATCAACCTGGAGATCGCCCGCTTCCTGCGCACCGCCCTCCCGCAAGCCCGCCGCTTCCTCCTCTTCGACCTCGACGCCGCCCGCGCCAGCCGCTTCGCCGCCAGCCTGCGCGAGGCCCTGGGAGCGGAGGTCGAGGCCGAGCCGGCGGCGAGCCTCGAAGCGGTCCTCGCGGCCTGCCCCCTGGTCTCCTTCGCCACCACCGCTATCCGGCCGCACGTCGCCGACCTTTCCCTCTGCCCGCCGGGGGCGGTCCTCCTCCACGTCTCCCTCCGCGACCTGGCCCCGGAGGCGGTCCTCGCCTGCGACAACGTCGTCGACGACCCCGACCACGTCTGCCGGGCGCAGACGACGATGCACCTCGCCGAGCAGGCGACCGGCGGGCGTGATTTCATCCGCTGCACCCTGGCGGACATCCTGGAAGGCACGGCTCCGCCCCGCCGCGGCGACGGCTCGATCGCCATCTTCAACCCCTTTGGTTTAGGCGTGCTGGACATCGCCGTCGGCCAGCGGGTCGCCCTCTGGGCCCAAGAAGCGGGGCGCGGGACCCGGATCCCGTTCTTCTCGCAGACCTGAAGCGAGTCTCTTTCCCTTGCTGCTCTTCTAATTTAGAATGCGAAAGATGCCGATGAACAGATAGGAGGACAGACATGCGTAGATCTCTCATCCTTGGCACTCTCGCCGTCCTGCTGGCGCTCCCCGGAACGGTTCGGGCCGGGACCTGCGGCTCGATCTGCGTCTCCCGCGATCCCACCCATCCGCTGCGGCAGGTCTGCGTCACGGACCCCAACCCGAATTCGAACACGGCCTGCGAGCAGAGCGGCACCACCTGTTTCTACATCCACTGCGTGCCGAACATCGCCGAGCAGGAGCGCGGACCCGCGGGATTGGAGTTGGCGTTCGCCGCCGCCTCGGCGAAGATCTGCCCGGGCTCCGTGGAGCGCGGCCTGGATTTCACCGCCGACTGACCACTCGCGAGGAGAAACCGCGTTCACGCCGGCGGTCACCTCTAGACGTCTGACCAAGAGCACATCTGGACAAACGAGATAAGTTTTGCCTTCGCTAAAGATCGTCATCCTGAGGGCGAGCCCCGCGAGCCGGAAGGATCTGGGCGGGGGAACTCGGCGTGGCGAAAACCCCCTCCCAGATCCTTTGGGTCGCTAGGGCTCCCCGCAGGATGACGATCGGTGGGGGCGGCCTGCCTGGTCGGTTTGAGGTCGCTGACCTCGCTAGTAGGATAGGGCGAGAGTCCTGCTTCCCAAGGAGTGTGCCCGGATGCCACGTTTCGCTCTCCGCCGAGTCGTGCTCGCCGTCGCTCTGGTCGCTCTGCCCCGAGCGGCTGGGGCGAGGACTCCGAGCGGGAGCTCTCCCGGCAGATCTCGGATGCCCTCCGGGCCGCCCGCAAGGCGAACAAGTCGTAGGAAGACGGCGCCTTCTCAGCCCATGCTGGCGCCGCCGTCGACCTCGATCGTGCGGCCGGTGAAGAACTCGCAGGTGAGGATGAAGCGGACCGCCTGCCAGACCTCCTCGGGAGCACCCATCCGGCCGAGGGGGATGCCCCGCAGGAGCTCCTCCAGCGCCGGGCCGGAGATGCCCTCCAGGATGGGGGTGTCGATCACCCCGGGGGCCACGCCGCCCACCCGGATCCCGTACCGGGCAAGCTCCAGGCCCCAGGTGCGGGTGCAGGCGTCGAGCCCCGCCTTGGAGGCGGAGTAGTTGGACTGGCCGACGTTGCCCGAACGGGCGAGCGACGAGATGTTGACGATCACCCCGCGCCTCCCGCCCTCGATCATCCGCGCCGCCACCTCCCGCGCCATCAGGAACTGACCGGTAAGATTGACGTCCAGGACCTTGCTCCACTGGAGGAGCGGCAGCTTGCGGATCCCCCCGTCCTCGGGAGTGGCGAGCACGCCGTCGCGCAGCACCCCGGCGTTGTTGACAAGGACGTTCAAGCCCGGCAGCTCGCGAGCGGCGAGCTCCATGAAGGTGCCGACCGCGGCCTCGTTCGCGATGTCGAGGGTGGCGACCGTGAGGGCACCGGCCCCGGCGCCCGGCAATGCCCCCGCCTCCGCCTTGAGGCTCCGCAAACCGGCGGCGTTGATGTCCCCCGCCAGCACCCGGGCCCCCTCGCGGGCCAGGGCGAGAGCGAAGGTGCGGCCGAGCCCCCGGGCGGCCCCCGTGACGACGGCCTGGGCCTCGTTGAGATTCATGTCCTACCAGCGAAGGACGGCCGCGCCCCAGGTGAGGCCGGCCCCGAAGGCGGACATCAGGACCACGTCCCCGGGGGCGATCTTCCCCGCCCGGTTGAGCTCGTCGAGCGCGATGGGGATCGAGGCGGAGGAGGTGTTCCCGTAGCGGTCGATGTTGACGTAGGTGCTGCCGTCCGGGATCTCCAGCCGCTTGCCCACGGCCTCGATGATCCGCAGATTCGCCTGGTGGGGGATGAACCAGGTGACCTCGTTCTGCGAGAGATGGGCGCGCGCGAGCACCTCCTGGCTGACCTCGGCGAGCGAACGGACGGCGATCTTGAAGGTCTCGTTGCCCCGCATCTTGAGGAAGGCCAGGCCGCTCTCGTAGAGAAGAGCGGAAGGCGGGTTCTTGCTCCCTCCGCCGGGCATGTAGATGAGCTCCCCCAGCGAGCCGTCGCTGTGCATGGCGCAGCCGAGGACCCCCCGGTTCTCCTCCTCGGTCGCCTGGAGCAGCACGGCTCCGGCACCGTCCCCGAAGAGTACGCAGGTACCTCGATCGCTCCAGTCGGTAATCTTCGAGAGGATCTCGCCGCCCACGATAAGGACGTTCTTCGCCATGCCGCTCTCGATGAACTGCTCGCCGACCGTCAAGGCGTAGATGAAGCCGGTGCAGCCGGCCGAGAGGTCGAACGAGCCGGCCCGGGTGGCGCCGATCCGGTCCTGGATCACGTTGGCGGTGGCGGGAAAGGGGGTGTCGGGGGTGACCGTGGCGCAGAGCACGAGGTCGACGTCCTTGCCCGCGACCCCCGCCATCTCCAGGGCGGCGCGGGCGGCGGGAACCGCGAAAGTCGAGAGCGACTCCCCGGGGGCCGCGATCCGCCGCTCCCGGATCCCCGTGCGGGTCAAGATCCACTCGTCCTTGGTGTCGACCATCTTTTCGAGATCGGCGTTGGTCAACACCCGATCCGGAACCGCCATCCCCGTACCCTTGATCCGTCCTCTCGCCATCCCCGCGGGCCTCCTCTGCACAGGTCCGGAAGCGTACCATGGGAGCGGAGGGCTTGGGCTCAGGGCTTCCCGCGCGGGGTGGGTGGCACGCTCTTCTTCTCGGCCTGAACCCCGTTCCGGTCGAGAATCCGTTTCAGCTCGCCGGATTTCTTGAGTCCCTTGAGATAGCCGTCGAGCCGGGGCAGGAGGTCGCTCCCCTTGCGGACCGCCATTGCGTCCCCGAACTCGCGCAGCCGGAAGGCCACCTTGAGGCCGGGGTGCAGGGCGTCGAGGCTCCCGCCCACCGGCACGCTGGTGTCGACGAGGGTGAAGTCCGCCTCGCCGTGCTCCACCGCCTCCAGGCTCTCGAGGTCGAAATTCGTCAAGGCGACCTGGACCTCGGGCGCCGCGGCGCGCAGAAACTCGAGGAGGGAGGTGCCGCCGACCACGACCCCCTTCTTCCCCTGGAGGCCGGCGAGCGCGGCGATCGGGCTTCCCCGGCGGGTGACGACGGCCAGCCAGTCGGAGACGTACGGGGTCGAGAAGTCGACCGTCTCCAGGCGCTTGGGCGTGATCGTGAGCTCGCTCGCGGCCAAGTCCCCCTGGCGTTCCCTTAGGGCCGCGAGAAGGGCGTCGAAGCTCTCGACGACGACGTGGACCTCGAGCCCGACGCCGAGCTTCCTGGCGAAGCCCCGGGCGAGCTCGATCTCGGCTCCGGTGAGCTCCTCGGGCTTCGTGAGCTCGGAGAGCTTCAATCCCCGCTCGCGCATGACGTCCAGGTTGGCCGCCACGAAGGGGCTGTCCTGGACGGGGTGGCAGAGGAGGATGAGCTTGCCGCGCGCCTGGACCGCCGCCAGGTCGCCCGCCGCCGCGGCGCCGACCAGGAGGAGGGTCGCGGCGAGGACGAGACCGAGGACCGGCCCGGCTTTCGGGCTCAGGCGACCTGGCATGGAAGCCCTTCGCAACGGTCCCGCATCTCGAGAGACACTCCGGTCGTTCCCCTTTAACTGGTGACGTTCAGATCGACGCCCGCATAGTACCCGAGGTCGACCGCTTTCCTCGACTTGACGAAGTAGGTCATCTGCCCCACGTGGTAGGAGAAGTGCTCGATCACGTGGACGAGGATCGAGAGCCCCGACTCGTCGTATCCCTGTACCTTCCGGACGGTCAGGAGGCTCAGCGGATCGAGGCGGTCCAGGGCCTGGTCCACCTCCGCCATCAGCTCGTCCAGCCGGCGCAGGAGCTCCTCCGCCGGGATCGGCCCCGTCTCGTCGAACTCGGTCTGCCGGCGCCGCCGGTCCGGGGCGCCGCAGAGCCCCGAGAGGATCTGCTGCCGCACGTTGCCGAGCAGATGGAGGACGAGGTTGCCGACGCTCACCGTCTCGGCGTTCGGCCGGAACCAGATCTCCTCCTCCGTGAGCTGCCCCAGGCAGCGGCGGATGCGCGGCATGGAGTCGCGAAACAGCCGCCGCTTGCCCTCCGCGATCAGGGCCCTGCCGAAGGTGCCCGCCTCTTCCTCCCCTTCCGGTCTTGTCGCCACGTTCCTACCTCCTCCTGGTCATACGCATAGCATAGAGCCTCTAGTTCCCCGCCGGGCAGACGACCCCGGAACCCGGCACACATGCCTTGGGGGTGCACGAGCTGTCGAGGGCGGTCCCGGTCGTCTCCACCGCGTAGCGGCCCGGGGTCGTCACGATCGACGCCACGTACGACTGGGCGTGGGGGTCCGCCACGGCGAGCGGGTTCTTGAAGTCGAAGAACATCCAGCCGAAATTGAAAGGGATCGGCAGGTTCACGCCGCCGACTTGGACGCGGTTCGCCACGGCCGGCGCGGTGGCGACCACGCAGGCCGCGCAGGGAGGGGAAGGGGGGATCACGGCCTGCGGGATGGCGACGTGCTCTTTCTCGTCGTAGATCTGGAACGCGCTCTGGAAGAGCGGATACCAGCCCCCGGAGACGACGGTGGGGCCACCGGCGCAGTCGAAGACCAGGCCCGGCCGCTCGGGGTCCCGCCAGACGACGAGATCGGTCCCGCCCCGGAACGCGCCGCCGGTGACGAACCGGGTGGCCCACTGGGAGGCCAGGGGCTCCCGGTCATCCGCCCCGGAGTAGCCCACCATGCGGCCGTAGAAGGTGGTGTCGCCGGCTCCGAACCGGCCCGGCACCGCCTCCAGGCGGACCAGCCGCTCACCGGTGCTGAAGTTGTTCCGGGGGTCGACCAGGAAGTAGTCGCCCCAGAGGACGTTCTCGTCCGTCGCGCGGCCGAGCCCGCCAGCCGTGAAGTAGCCCGGGTCGGTGGGGTAGCGCACGGCGAGCGAGCAGGAGCGGACGGTGTCGAGCGTGACGTAGCCCCGGGCCAGGCCGTCCCCGAGGTTGCGGCCGGCGCAGCCGCCGAGGGTTTCCGAGCGCTGGCCGGTATGGGCCGCCACGAGGTGGGCGAGGGTGGCGGCGTCCATCGGCGGCGGCGGCAGCAGGCCGGCGCAGCTCGCGAAATTCACGTCCTGGGAGAAGACCCCCCTGGGGCTCACGAGGTCGTTCAAGTCCTGCCCGGTACTGGCGGTCCCGGGCGGCAGGCCGCGGAAGAGGTCGCGCAGGTTGATCGTCTGCACGTCGTAGCCGGTGAGGTAGATGGGGACGCTCGCCGTCGGCACGCCCAGATCGGTCCACAGCACGAGGTTGACCAGGACCGCCGGAGCCCCGGCGTTGTTGACCGAGAGCAGGGTCGACACCCCGTCCGGCCGGTTCAAGTCCACCTCGAAGTAGGGCAGGAGCAGGGTGGCGGCCGGCACCGGATCGAGCGCGCAGACCGCGGCGAAGGCCGGCGGGCTGGCGAGAAGAACGGTGAGAGCCAGGCAGCATGCGATCCGATGAAGAAGCCTGAGCATGAGATCTCTCCCTCCTGATGTTGGGGTCTCTAGTTCCCGGCGGGGCAGACGACACCCGATCCCGGTACGCAGCTCTTGGGGGTGCAGGAGCTGTCCAAGGCGGTCGCGGTCGTCTGCACCGCGTAGCGGCCCGGGGTCGACACGACCGCGGCCACGTACGACTGGGCGTGGAGGTCCGTCACCACGACCGGGCTCTTGAAGTCCAGGAACATCCAGCCGAAGCTGAAGGGAACGGGCAGGCTCGCGCTACCGACTTTGACGCGGTTCGCCGCGGCGGGTGCGGGGATGAGGCCGCACTGCGGAGGGCAGGTAGGAGGAGGGAAGATAGGAAAGGCCGTCGCGAAGACCGGGTGCTCCTGCTCGTCGAAGATGACGGTGGTCTGGAGGAGCGGGTACCAGCCCTTGGGGCTGACCGAGCAGTCGAAGACCAGGCCGGGCTGCTCGGGGTCCCGCCAGACGATGAGATCGGTGCCGCCCTGGAACCCGCCGCCGGCGACGTACCGGGAGGCCCACTCGGTTGCCAGGGGCTCCCGGTCGTCCGCTCCGGAGAAGCCCACGGTACGACCGTAGAACGTGGTGTCGCCGGCTCCGAATCGGCCCGGTACCGCCTCCAGGCGGACGAGCTGGTCCCCGATGCTGAAGTTGTTCTGCGGGTCGACCAGGAAGTAATCGCCCCAGAGGACGTTCTGGTCCGTCGCGCGGCCGAGCCCGCCCGCCTTGAAGTAGCCGGGATCGGTGGGGAACCGTACGTCGAGCGAGCAGGAGCTCACGGTGTCGAGCGTGATGTAGCCCCGGGCGAGGCCATCGCCAAGATCGCGGCCGGCGCAGCCGCCGAGAACTTGCGAGTGCTGGCCGGTATGGGCCGCCACGAGGTGGGCGAGGGTGGCGGCATCGAGCGGCGGCGGCGGCAGCAGGCCGGCGCAGCTCGCGAAGCTCACGTCCTGAGAGAAGGCGCCCTTGGGGCTCACGAGGTCGTTGGGGTCCTGACCGAAGCTGGCCGTTCCCGGTGGCAGGCCGCGAAAGAGGTCACGCAGGTTGATCGTCTGCACGTCGTAGCCGGTCAGGTAGATGGGAACGCTCAAGGTCGGCACGCCCAGATCGGTCCACAGGACGAGGTTGACGAGG
>JAXDLD010000419.1:0-19190 GCA_034666805.1 Acidobacteriota bacterium | reverse complement strand
CCCCTTTCGGCTTTGGCTTGTCTGGGGGTAACAAAGGTGCCACATGCTGCCATAGAGTTTCGTCGACGAGTGCGCTCATATGGCGTCAAAGGATAACACGAGTCGCGGTTTTGTTAGGCGCTCTAAGTCCCCGCGAAGAGCTTGCGGTCCAGCACCTTGTCGCTCCCCGGAGCGTAGTAGGGGTCGGACCAGCTGTCGTCGGTCGCCAGCTTCAGCATCTCGTCCGTGGTCTTGCCAGCCGCCTTGGCCCCGGCCTCGGCCTTCGCCCGCGCCGCGCGGAAGTGGTAGTGCTCGAACATGCGCATGAATTCGGTGGCGTAGATGTCGGTGATCGCCTTGTCGCCGCGGATCAGGAGGCTGTTCGAGTCGTTGTTGACCGTCGAGTTGTTGGAGAAGTTGGCGGAACCGGTGACGAGGATCGGGTCGTCGCCGAACGGGTCGGCGACGATGATCTTCGAGTGGATGTGGATGCCGGCGTGGTGGAAGTGCTCCGGCGTGTCCTTCTCTAGGAGCTTCTCCTGGAAGTCCGTCAAAGGGGAGCTCAAGGTGGCGGCGAAGGCGATCTCGTTCTGCTTGACACCCTCGACGATCTCGATCTCGTTCTTGTTGCCGAAGCTGCTCTCCTTGTCGGCGAGCAGGTAGTGGAGAGTCCCCTCCGGCACCCCGGAGAAAGTGGCGCTGATCTGCTGGGCGAGCTCGAAGGGGGCGCAGACCAGGAGGCACTTGGCGCTCTTGCAGATGGAAGCATAGAGGTCGAGCATCCCCGTGTTCGGCTGCGGCGAGAAGATCGGCCAGACGCCGGGACCCGGGGGACATTCCTTCGGCACCGGGGTGAGCTTGCCGAGCGCGGCCTTGAGCGGCGCCGCCTCCGAGTCGGCGCGGAGGAGCTCGAAATATTGCTCGTAGGTCGCCGCCACCGCCGGGTCGTAGACGGCGTGCCCGACGTTCAACTGGCCGTAGATGCCGCCCTCGGTCCAGTTGGTCGAGCCGGTCCACACCGCCTGCGGCACGAAGGCGCCGTTGGAATCCTTCTTCAAGAGGACGACGAACTTGTTGTGCATGATGGCGGCCTGCGGGTTGGCCTGGCGCTGGACCGCCACCTTGTCCAGACCGTTCGCCTGGGCCGCCGCCTCGTTCTTCTTCCAGGTCGTGTCGGCGTCGCCCTTGTGCCGGAAGTGGTAGGCGATCTTCACGTCGACCCCGCGGTCCATGGCCCGCTTCAAGCCGGCGAGCAGCTCGGGCTTCTGGAACTCGTAGATGGCGGCGTGGAGGGCGAAGGAGCCGTCCTTGGCCTGGTCGAGGAAGGCGAGGATGGCCTCTTCGAGGCCCCGGGAGAGCCACTTTAAGGCCTCCGCCCGCTGGGCCGGGTCGAGCTTGTCGGGATCGAGCTGGCCGAACTTGGCATTGTAGGCCTGGCTCGCGGCGGCGCCACGGTTGAAGAAGATGGGAGTCTTCTGAGACGCCGGGTCCTCCGTCGTCACCTCGACGTCCGCCGTCGCCCCGTCGGTGAGCTGGCCGGGCTTGCCGTAGCGGGCGGTGACCGTGAAGCGGTAGCGCTGGCCGGGCTTGACCGTGTAGTCGCCCCAGCGGAACTTCTGGAGCGGAGCCGTCTCTGTGGTCGCGAGCCCCGGGGTCGTGTCGCCGGGGAAGCGCAGGGAGTTGGGCAGGACCCGGGCCGCCGGCGCGTTCGCTGGCGGTGGAGCGCCTGGAGCACCGAGGTCGGTCCGCGAGATCGTGAAGCCGAGGCACCCCGCCCGCTTCGCCTCCTCAAGGTCGATCCCCAGGAGGATGTTGTACGTCCCCGCGATGGCGCGGAGGGTCAGGCCGTCCTTGCTGGTGCTGGCTCTCATGTCGCAGCTCCCTTGTTCGTGGATAATTTAGTGGATTATACCGCGTGGAGTACCCCACGAAGGGGCACGGCTTGCCATCCCGCCCTCCGTCGTCCAGACTTCCCTCCCTATGCCGCGCACCGCTCTCGATCTCGAACGCTGCCTGAACCCCGAGCAAGTCGCCGCCGCCACCCATGGGGAGGGGCCGCAGCTCGTCCTCGCCGGGGCGGGGTCGGGGAAGACCCGGGTCATCACCTACCGCATCGCCTGGCTGGCCGAGGAGAGAAACGTCGACCCGGGGAGCATCGTTGCCGTCACCTTCACCAACAAGGCGGCGGCGGAGATGAAGGAGCGGGTGGAGGAGCTGCTCGGCCTCTACCCCCTGCCCACCTTCGTCGGCACCTTCCATCGCTTCGCCCTCGTCCTCCTCCGCCGCTATGGCGAGCGGGTCAACCTGCGGCGCGACTTCCAGATCTTAGACACCAGCGACCAACTCGGCCTGATCAAGCAGGCGCTCGCCGCCGAGGGGCTGTCCGAGAAGGCGTTCTCGCCGCGCTCGGTGCTCTCTGAGATCAGCTCGGCCAAGAACAAGCTGCTCGAACCCGCCGCCTACGAGTCGCGGGCGCAGAACTTCTTCGAGAAGAAGGTCGCCCTTCTCTATCGCCGCTACCAGGGGCTCCTGCAGCAGGCTTCGGGGGTCGACTTCGACGACATGATTTCGCTCTCGGTCAAGCTTCTGTCGAAGGACGAGGAGACCCGGGCCCGGGTGCGGCGACGGACCGCCTATCTCCTGGTCGACGAGTACCAGGACACCAACCACGCCCAGCTCCGGCTGATCCAGGAGCTCTCCGGGCCGGAGGGGAACCTGACCGCGGTGGGCGACGAGGACCAGGGGATCTACCGCTGGCGGGGGGCCGATCTGGGCAACATCCTGGAGTTCGAGAAGACCTTCCCCGGCGCCGTCATCCGGAAGCTGGAGCGCAACTACCGCTCGACCCAGAACATCCTGGATGCTTCGGGGGCGCTCGTCGCTCACAACGTCCATCGCCGCGGCAAGCGGCTGTGGACCGAGACCGGGGCGGGCCTCCCGATCGAGCTGTTCAAGGCGTCGGACGAGGTCGAGGAGGCGAATTGGGTGGTCGACACCCTGGAGCGCCTGCACAAGAACCTCAAGTTCTCGGAGATGGGGGTCTTAGTCCGCACCAACGCCCAGACCCGCTCGATCGAAGACGAGATGCTGAAGCGGGAGGTCCCCTACACCCTGGTCGGCGGCACCCGTTTCTACGACCGGGCGGAGATCAAGGATTTAGTGGCCTACCTGCGGGTGCTGCGCAATCCGCGCGACAGCTTTTCGCTGGCCAGGATCTTCAACCAGCCGCCGCGTGGCATCGGCAAATCGACCCTCGACCTCCTCCAGGGCCAGGCGAACGAGCTCGGCCAGCCGCTCTGGGATGTCCTCTATTTAGACGAGCTGGGCGGCCTGCCGCAGCGGAGCGCCACGGCGCTCCGCAAGTTCCGCGATTTGATCGTGGGCCTCCAGCGCGACGCCCAGGAGCTGCCGCTCCCCGCTCTCCTCGACCGGCTGCTCGCGGCGACCTCCTACGCCGACCTCTACCGGCCGGAGGACCCGGAGGGGCAGGCGAAGCTCGAAAACATCCGGGAGTTCCTCTCCGCCGCCCAGGAGTTCACCGAGGCCAACAGCGTCAACGCGAGCGACGAGGACCTCCTGACCGGCTTCCTCGACCACATCGCCCTCGTCACGGATCTCGACACCCTGCGCTCCGAGCGCGGGGTCTCGCTCATGACCCTGCACAGCGCCAAGGGGCTGGAGTTCAAGGCGGTGATCCTGCCCGGCCTGGAGGACGGCCTCCTGCCGCACTTCAACTCCCAGGGGGCGCGCGAGGACGTCGAGGAGGAGCGGCGGCTGCTCTATGTCGGCATGACCCGGGCGCGGGAGCGCCTCTACCTCACCTGCTGCCGGCGGCGGCGGATCGCCGGCCGCTTCCAGGACCAGCAGGAGTCGCCCTTCCTGGCCGAGATCCCATCGGAGCTCCTGTCGACGAAGAGCAGCCCGAACTTCTCCGCCGTCGAGCGGCCGCGTCCGGGCAGCCAGGGCGTCTACTCCTTCTTCGGCCGCGAGACCCCGCCGGGTTCGCCCGCGCCGTCCTCCACTTCTTCGCCCTCTTCGCCGAGAGGCGGCCCGTCCCTCTTCACCCAGCGCCCGGCGCCAGCGGCCGCGACGGCACCGCCCCCCGGCCTTCGCGAGCGCACGGTCGTCCCCGAGTACGACGAAGCCCCCCGCCGCCCGGTCAAGCGCGGCAGCCGGGTCCGTCACCCGACCCTCGGCCCCGGGGTCGTCCTGGAGCTCGACGGCCAGGGCGAGGACGCCAAGATCACGGTCTTCTTCGAGAAGGCGGGGAAGCGGAAGCTGGTGGCGCGGTTCGCGAATCTGGAGCTGCTCTAACTAACCACCCACGACCCGCGAGTAGTAGTCCTCGCGGAGCAGCCCATAGAGATAGTTGTCGACCCGCTTCCCGCGCAGCTTGAAGTAGCCCTTGAGGCGCCCTTCGCGGAGAAAGCCGTTCTTCTCCAGCACCCGCTGGGAGCCGGTGTTCTCGATCGCGCAGCGGGCCTCGACCCGCTCCAGGAGCGTGTTGGCGAAGAGGTCGCCCAGGAGCTGGCCCAGGGCGTCGGTCATCAGGCCGCGGCTCTGGTAGAGGGTCGAGAGGGCGTAGCCGACCTCGGCCAGGCCGTGCTCCCAGTTGCTCACGACCAGGGTGATCCAGCCCGCCGGATCGCCGTCCACCTCGACGATCCACTGGAACTTCTCGCCCCGGCCGCGGTAGAGGTCGGCCATGCGCTGGCTCGCCACGTCGGCCCGCAGCTGGGCCGTGGGCAGCTCGTTGAGCGGCTGGAAGTTGCGCACGCTGGGCTCCGAACGCCACTGGCGGAGGAGCTCCGCGTCGCGCGGAGAGGCCGGCCGGAGGTGGACAAAGGGCTGTGAGCGACGCTCCGGTGAAGCCATGACGAGAATATTCTAATCCAGGCCGGGGTCGAACCGCCCGAACGGCCCTCGCGCCTACCCCTGAGGCTGCGGAGCGGGCGCCGGCTCCGCCGTCGGGCCGGCGCCGCGGCTCAGGGCCGGGAAGACCGAGAGCAGAAACATATAGGCATAGCCCTGAACGAAGAGGTAGAGGAAGGGGAGCGACATCCACATCCCGCGCTTCAACGCGTAGATGCAGCAGGCCGCGAAGTAAAGGGCGAGGCAGCCCTCGATCAGGCAGGAGGGGTCGGAGACCGAGCGGTAGCGCTTCGACAGCCATTCCTGGCCGCGCTGCTCGATCCGGTACTTGGGCGTGCGGTGGAAGGTGCCGCCGCGGTGGAGGAGCCCGGAGACCACGGCCCGAGCGTTGTTGATCGAGAGGCCGATGCCGATCGCCATCACCGCCGGCAGGTGCCGGAGGCCCTTCGCCCAGCCGCGCCCGCTCGCCACCTGGCTCATGAAGTAGAAGAAGAGGACCGAGATCGTCGCCCCCAGGAAGAGCGGCAGGTCGATCAACAGGAGCGCCGTCCAGCCGGTGCCCCGCCGGAGGATCATCGCCGGGAAGATCAAAAGAGCGATGAGCACCGTCAACAGGTAGCTCGAGTTGTTGGTCAGGTGGACGAAAGCCTCGAACTTGACCTTCAAGGGGAGGTCCGAGGTCAAGAGCCGACCGAGGAGCTTCCTCCCCGTCTGCACCGAGCCCTTGGCCCAGCGGTACTGCTGGCTCTTGAAGCCGTTAATGTCGACCGGCAGCTCCGAGGGGACGGCGAGCTCCGGCAGGTAGAGGAACCGCCAGCCCTTGATCTGGGCGCGGTAGGAGAGGTCCAGGTCCTCGGTCAGGGTGTCGTGCTCCCACCCTCCGGCGCTCTCGATGGCGGTGCGGCGCCAGACCCCCGCCGTGCCGTTGAAGTTGAAGAAGCAGCCGCTCCGGTTGCGCGCCGTGTGCTCGATCCAGAAGTGGCCGTCCAGGAGGATGGCCTCCGCCCGGGTGAGCAGCGAGTAGCCGCGGTTGATGTGCGCCCAGCTCCCCTGCACCATGCCGAGCCCGGGATCGGCGAAGTAGGGGATCGAGTCCTTCAAAAAGCTCGGCTGGGGGACGAAATCGGCGTCGAAGATGGCGAGGAGCTCGCCTTTCGCCTGGAGGAGGCCGGCGGCGAGCGCTCCCGCCTTGTAGCCGCTCCGGTCGCTCCGGTGGAGGTGCTGGATGTCGAAGCCGCGGCGGCGCTGCTCGGCGACCAGGGTGGCGACGATGTTCGAGGTCTCGTCGGTCGAGTCGTCGAGCACCTGGATCTCCAGGCGGTCTTTCGGGTAGTCGAGCTGGCAGACCGCGTCGATCAGGCGCTCCGCCACGTACATCTCGTTGTAGAGTGGGAGTTGCACCGTCACCATGGGCCACTCCGCGGGATCCGCCGGCCGCACGGGCTGATTCTTCCGGGTCCTTAGATAGAGGATCACGAGCGCCAGCCGGTGGACGCCGTAGAAGGCGAGCACCGCCAGAATGAGGTAGTAGATTGCGAGCAGGGCCGTGCTCATCGCCGCTCCCCCGCCCTCTTGAGAGTGGCGGGCGTGCCCTGGCCCGGCTCCTGCCGCTGCTTCTGGCGGCGTTGCCGGTCGTCTGCGCCAGTCTGGCACTGCTTCTCGTCTTCGATCTCGCTCGTCATCTGGTCCTCGTCCTGCTCCTTGTCGGAGCCGCCTTTCTCTCGCTCCCCTGGGCCGCGCGCAGGCTGGACGCCACGAGCGAACCGGCGGGCAGAGCGATTCTACTGGGGGCGCTGCTGCTGAGACTGCCTCTGCTGCCGCTCCCCCCCACCCTGTCCGACGACGTGCTGCGATACCTTTGGGACGGGAGGGTGGCCGCTTCCGGGCACAACCCGTATCTTCTCCCACCCGCCGCTCCCGAGCTCACCCCCCTACGCGACGACCTCTGGCGGCGCCTCCCGCACCGTCAGATCCCCACCGTCTACCCCCCCTTCGCCCTCGCGGCCTTCAGTATAGCGGCTCGCCTGCCCTTTCCCATCCTCTCCTGGAAAGTGCTGATGACAGGTGCCGACCTCGCAGCCTGCGCTCTCCTCCTCCGCCTGGCCCGCCAGCTCGGCCTGCCCGCAGGGAGAACGATCTGGTACGCCTGGAACCCCATGGTGGCGCTCGAAGTGGCCAGTCACGGACACGTCGACGTCCTCGGGGTGGCGGCCGCGCTCGCCGTCGTCTCTATTCTTCTAGCACGCCGCGTGCCGTCCACTGAAGACCGGAGGGGGAGGGCTGCCCTCGCCGGCGCCCTGGCCGCTCTCGGCGCCCTGGCCAAGCTCGCCCCGGCCGCCGCTCTCCCCATGTGGGCCCGCCAGAGCGGCCGGGCGCCGCTCTTCCTTGCCTCCGCCCTCGCCCTCCTCGCCGCCGCCGTCCTCCCCGTCCTCACGGCGACGGGGGGCATACCGCCCGGGCTCGTCACCTATGGAGTCACCTGGGACTGGAATGGGCCGCTCTTCGAGCCGCTCTGGCGTCTCCTCGCCGCCGCCGGCCTCGCCGGGAAGCTCGCCTCCCTCCTCGACGCCTACAAGGCCTGGCGCCAGGAGTGGTTCCGCTTCAACTGGATCTACCCTTACCTCTACCCCCAGCTCCTCGCCAAGGCCGCCCTCGGGCTCCTCTCGCTCGCGGCGGTCGCCCGCTCGTGGACCGAAAAGGAGCCGGCCGCGGGCAGCGGGCGGCTCTTCGGGATCCTGCTCCTGGCCTCGGCCACGGTCTATCCCTGGTACCTGCTCTGGGTCCTCCCCTGGGCGGCGCTCGCCCGCCACCCGGCCTGGCTCGCCCTCTCCGGCCTCGTCCTCCTCTCCTACCTCGCCCCGGTCCTGGGGATCCCCCTCTGGCCCTGGATCTGGCTCGCCATCTGGGGGCCCTTCTTCCTCCTGGAGCTCCTCCTGCGAATCGCGTCCACGAAGAGGCGGCCGTGGTCTATCGCCTGATCGTCTCCTACCGCGGGAGCGCCTATGCCGGCTGGCAGCGGCAGGAGAACGCTCTGACCGTCCAGCAGGTGCTGGAGGAGGCCCTCGCCCGCCTCCTCGGCAGGCCCGCCGCGGAGACGAAGGTGGTGGGAGCGAGCCGCACCGACGCCGGGGTCCACGCCCGCGGCCAGGCCGTCCACCTGGTGCTCACCAGACCCTTTCCAGCCCGCGGCCTCGTGCACGGCACCAACCACCACCTGCCCGAGGACGTGCGGGTGCTCGCCGCCGAGGTCATGCCGGAGGGCTTCCATGCCAGGAAGCAGGCGCTCGGCAAGGAGTACCGCTACCGCCTGAGCCGCGCCCCGGTGCTCTCGCCGCTCGATGCACCCTTCGTCGTCCAGGTCGACCCGCGGATCGACTTGGCGCGGCTCGCCCGGGCCACCGCGCTTCTCCCCGGCCGCCACGACTTCTCGGCCTTCGCCGCGGCCGGCGGCTCCCACCGGCAGCCCTTCCGGCGGATCTTCACCGCCGATTGGCGCGAGGAAGGGGAGGAGCTCCGCTTCCGGGTCGTGGGCGACGGCTTCCTGCGCGGCATGGTTCGTGCTTTGGTCGGGACCCTGGTGGAAGTCGGCTTGGGGAGGCGCTCGCCGGAGGATTTCGCGTTTCTCCTCGGGGGCGGGGCGCGCCCGGCGGCCGGCCCCACCGCCCCCGCGCACGGCCTCGTCCTCGAGAGGGTGCTCTACCCGGCAGAGGAGGGTGCCATTTCGGCAGAACCGTATGGTACCGTAAGGACTTCTGACCATGATCGAAGTGGCCAAACTCGCTGAACCGGGCTCCCCCGAGGAGCTGCTCGTCCGTCGCCTGGATCTCTCGCGGCTGCCGCGCCATGTCGCCATCATCATGGACGGCAACGGCCGCTGGGCGAAGAAGAAGGGGCTGCCGCGGGTCGAGGGGCACCGGGCGGGGGTCGCGGCCGTGCGCGACACCGTCGAATCCGCGGCCGAGCTCGAGCTCGACGTCTTGACCCTCTACGCCTTCTCGGTCGAGAACTGGAAGCGTCCCAGGATCGAGGTCTGGACGCTCATGAACCTGCTCAAGGAGTACGTGCGGAAAGAGGCCGAGAACTTAGTCGAGAACGACATCAAGTTCAACGTCCTCGGCCGCTGGGAGGAGCTCGACCCGTCGGTCGTACGGGAATTGAAGCGCACCCTGGACGCCACCCGCCACTGCCGGGGGATGAGCTTCAACATCGCCTTGAACTACTCGGGCCGCTGCGAGATCGTCGACGCCTGCCGCCGGATCGTCGCCGACTGGGCGTCGGGCAAGCCCGCCGACATCGACGAGGAGACGATCGGCCGCTACCTCTACACCTCGGGGCAGCCCGACCCCGATCTCATGATCCGCACTTCGGGAGAGCTCCGGGTGAGCAACTTCCTCCTCTGGCAGATCGCCTACTCCGAGATCTGGGTGACCCAGACCCTGTGGCCCGACTTCAGGCGGCGCGACCTCTTCGAGGCGATCCTCGCCTACCAGGCCCGCGACCGCCGCTACGGCGGGGTCCGGCTGGAGACGGCCCCGGACAAGGCCGAAGAGGATCTCCTGGTCTCCGGGCAGCAGCTCTGACTTGAAGGACCCTAAGGGCGCCCCATGAAGCGACTCCTGACCGCCGCCGTAGGGGTGCCGATCGTCCTCGCGGCCGTCTTCCTCCTGCCCACGGCCTGGTTCTTCCTCTTCATGGCCGTCGTCTTGGAAGGGGCGGCCTTCGAGTACGTGGCGATCGTCCGGCCGCGCGCTCCGCACGCCCCCCTGGCGCTCCTCTTCGTTCTGGTCCCTCTGCTCGGGGCCGGCCTGACCTATGTCCTCTCCCCCGCGCGCGGCGGTCCGCAGGCCCTCTATCTCCTCGCCGCCTTCCTCCTCGCCTCGGTCGGGATCGCCAGCCTGGTGCTCTTCGCCCGCGTCCCCCTGGAGGAGACGATCGCGAGCCTCGGAATCCTCGGCTTCGGCACCCCCTACCTCGCCCTCCCGCTGGCCAGCATCTGCCTCCTGCAGCAGAGGGACCCCTGGCTCGTCTTCCTGCTCATGGCGATCGTCTGGCTGGGGGACACGGCGGCCTTCTACGCCGGCTCGCGTTGGGGCCGGCACCGGATGGCGCCGACCATCTCGCCCAAGAAGAGCTGGGAGGGGGCGGCGGCCGGCTTCGCCATCTCGCTCCTCGCGGCGGCGGTCTGGTCCTTCTGCCGGCTGGGGCGGGTCGACCCCGGCCTCTTAGGCATAGCCGCCGTCACCGCCATCGCGGCGCAGGTGGGGGACCTGGCCGAGTCGATGATCAAGCGCGGCTCCGGGATCAAGGACTCCGGCAACCTCCTCCCCGGCCACGGCGGGGTGCTCGACCGGATGGACGCCATGCTCTTCGCCGCCCCGGTCCTCTTCTCCGGCGTGCTGCTGGGCGTCGTCCCCTCTCTCCCCGGGGGTCCGTTATAATCATCCAGCCATGGCTTCCTGAGCAGCCGGAGAACGACCCGACATGTTGAGCTTCCTCATCACCCCCGTCTCTTTCGCCTTCGCCCTGGGCGTCATCATCTTCGTCCACGAGTCCGGCCACCTTCTGGTGGCGAAGGCGTTCGGAGTGCGGGTGCTCACCTTCTCCCTGGGCTTCGGCAAATCGCTCTGGTCCTTCACCCGCGGCGAGACCGAGTACCGGATCTCCGCTCTCCCCCTGGGCGGCTACGTGCGGCTCTCGGGCGAGAACCCCGACGAGGTGACCGACGATCCGCGCGAGTTCCAGAACAAGCCGCGCTGGCAGCGCATCCTCGTCTACGTCGCCGGCCCGGCGATGAACGTCATCCTCGCCGTCGCTCTCTTCGCCTCCCTCTTCATGGTGGGGATCGCGGTGCCCAACATCACCGCCATCCCGGCCGTCGTCGGGAGCGTCGAGCCGGGGTCGTCGGCGGCGGCGGCGGGCATCCAGCGCGGCGACCGCATCCTGCGGGTCAAGGGCAAGCCGGCCAGCAACTGGCAGGACGTCGGCTTCGAGCTCCTGGCCTCTCCGGGCAAGCCGGTTCCCCTGGTCCTCGAGCGCGCCGGCAAGACTTTCAACGCCGTCGTCACCCCGGTCCGCGACCCCAAGGCCGAGGTCGGCGACTGGGCCGGGCTCTTCCCCAGCGTCCACCCGCAGATCACCCAGGTGAACCCGGGGACCCCGGCCGAGGCGGCGGGCTTCCGCTCCGGGGACGAGATCCGGGCGGTGGACGGCCGGCTGATCGCCGACAGCACCGACTTCGTCCACTACGTCGAGAAGCGGGCCGGGCAGCGGATCACCGTCCAGGTCCAGCGCGACGGCGCCATCCTCGACCTGCCGGTCGTGCCGCGCAACGAGGGTGGCCGCGGGGTGATCGGCATCGGCATCGGCTTCTTCCAGCGCTACGGCCCGGGCCGGGCGGTGGTCGAGAGCCTGCGCTACAACGTCGAGATCGTCGAGCGCACCTTCCAGATGATCGGCAAGATCTTCTCCCGCGACATCTCGGCGAAAAGCGCCCTCGCCGGGCCGATCGAGATCGCCCGCCAGACCGGCGCCGCGGCCCGGCACGGCTTCAAGGACCTCCTCTACCTGATGGGCTTCCTCTCGATCAGCATCGCGATCTTGAACCTCATGCCGATCCCGATCTTAGACGGCGGCCAGATCTTCATCCTCGCCATCGAAGGGGTGATCCGGCGCGACCTCTCGCTGCGCTTCAAGGAGGTCATCACCCAGGTCGGCTTCGTCATGATCCTCCTCCTGATGGTCGTGGTGATCTATTTCGACGTGTCAAAAAGCTTCAGATAACGGAGGCGGACGTTCATGGGACCGATCTCGATTGGCGACGAAGCGCCGAACTTCGACTTGACCTCGACCGAGGATGCCCTTCTCATGCTGCGGGACGAGATCATCCAGTCCGCCATCGTCCTCTACTTCTTCGCCGACCCGGCGGCGGACCGGACGCACCGCGACCTGGAAGCCTTGAACCGCAACCTCGACCCCCTGGGCCGCCTGCACGCCCGGGTGCTCGGGGTCTCGCCGGCCAAGATCGACGACTTAAAGAAGCTCCAGGCGCAGAAGAAGCTCCTCTTTCCCCTGCTCCATGACGACCGCGACTTCTCGGCCCGCTACGGGGTCGCGCCGCTCGAAGAGGGCAAGGCGGCGGCACCGGCCCTGGTGGTCGTCAGCCGCAAGCAGCGGGTCCTCTGGCTCGCCAACCCGGTAGCCGCGGTCGAGGACGCCATGGCCCAGATGCTGAAGCTCCTGAAAGACCTGCCTTCGCCCACCGCGAGCTATCCCAAGAAGGTCATCAACCGGCTGATCGATCGCTGGGTCAACTGACCCGGCCGTCCGACCGCGAGCCCCGGGGCGGCGCCCCGTCCCGGATTGCAAGCCTCGGCGCACTGAACGTTCGGCGGCCCGAAAGAGCTGCGGCTCTTCCGTGCTTCTACGCACCCATAACTTAAGCGTTCTTGGAATGTCCCCATCCCCCGAAGACGAGGCCGGATCGGTGGAGGCGGAGCTCCCGCTGTCCTATGGCCAGCGGGCGCTCTGGTTCCTCGACCGTCTGTCGCCCGGCAACGTCGCCTACCTGATCGCCGGGGCGGCCCGGGTGCGGAGCCCGCTCGACCCGGCGGCTCTCCGCCGGGCGGCCGCGGCCCTGGCGGCGCGCCATCCCGGCCTGCGGACGACCTTCCACGATGGGCCGGCGGGCCCGCTGCAGCGGGTGGGGAGGGAGCCGGCCTTCGAGGTCCTGGAAGAGGACGGCCGGGCGCTCTCCGGGGCGGTCCTCACCCGCCGGCTCGGGGAGCTCGCCTACCGGCCCTTCGACCTCTCGCGCGGGCCGCTCTGGCGCCTGGCGCTCCTCCGCCTGGAAGGCGGCGAGCACGCCCTCGTCCTCTCGGTCCACCACATCGTCTCCGACTTCTGGTCGCTGGGGGTGATGCTCCGCGACCTCGGAGCCCTCTACGGCGAGGAGCTGGGAATCCCGGCCCCCCTGCCGCGGCCCGCCACCGAAGCCACGCTGGCCGCGACCGCCGCGCTCGCCGCCACCGCCGCGATCGTCCGGCGGGAGGAGGAGCGGCTCGCCGGGCCCGAGGGCGAGCGCCTCTGGCGGTTCTGGCGGGAGACCCTGGCCGGGCTGCCGCTCGTCCTCGAGCTGCCGGCCGACCGTCCGCGGCCGCCCATGCAGAGCTATCGCGGAGGGGCGGAGCCGCTCGTCCTGCCGCCCGGCACGGCGGCGGCCCTGGGCCGTCTGACCCGGCGGCAGGGGGCGACCCTCTACATGGGCCTGCTCACCGCCTTCGACGTCCTCCTCCACCGCTACACCGGGCAGGACCGGCTCGTCGTGGGCTGCCCGACGACGGGCCGCAAGTCGGCGGAGCAGAGCGGCCTCGTGGGCTACCTCGTCAACCCGGTGGCGATCGCCGTCGACGCCTCTGGCGATCCGCCTTTCGCCGCCCTGCTCGCCCGGGTGCGCTCGGCGGCGCTCGCCGCCTTCGCCCACCAGGACTATCCGCTGCCGCTCCTCGCCGAGCGCCTCCATCCGGAGCGCGATCCCGGCCTCCCCCCCCTCTTCCAGGTGATGTGCGTCCTCCAGAAGGGGCGGCGGGAAGAAGAGGAGGGCCTGGCGGCGCTGTCGGTGGGCGAGGCGGGAGTCCGGACGGCGACCGGGCCGCTCGTTCTGGAGTCGCTGGCGCTCGCCCTGCCGGGGGCGCAGCTCGACCTCTCGCTCGCCCTGGCGGAGACGGCGCGCGGTCTCTCCGGCCGCCTGGTCTACAACCGGGATCTCTTCGAGGCGGCGACCGTGGCGCGCATGGCGAGCCACCTCGAAAGCCTGTTGATCGCCCTTGCCGAGACCGGCGCCAGCGCTCTCGATCTGCGGATCTCCGAGCTGCCCCTCCTCTCGGCCGCCGAGCGGCACCAGCTCCTCGCCGAGTGGAACGACCCCCGGGCGGAGTACCCCCGCGCCGGTTGGGTCCACGAGCTGGTGGCGGCGGTGGCGGCGCGCCAGCCCCAGGCGCCGGCCCTGGCCCTGGAGGGCGAGCGGATGAGCTACGGCGACCTCGAGGCGCGGGCCGCGCGCATCGGCCGCCACCTCCGCGCCCTGGGGGTGGGGCCGGAGAGCCTGGTGGCGGTCGCCTTCGAGCGCTCCTTCGCCATGGTCGCGGCCCTCCTGGGGATCTGGAAAGCGGGCGGGGCCTACCTGCCGCTCGATCCCGCGCTGCCGACCGAGCGGCTGGCCTTCATGCTCCGCGATTCGCGAGCCGCGCTCCTCCTCACCCAGGCGGGGCGCGCCGCGGCGCTGCCCGACGCCGGGACGCCGAAGGTCGCGGTGGAAGACCTCTGGGAGGCCGAGCCCCCGGCAGCGGTTCCGCCGCCGCCGGAGATCCTCTCCGGCCACCCCGCCTATGTCATCTACACCTCGGGCTCGACCGGGCGGCCGAAGGGAGTGGTGGTGCCGCACGGAGCCCTGGCCGACCGCCTGCGCTTCGCCCAGGCGATCGAGCTCGCCCCGGGCGACGGCTTCCTGCAGAAGACGACGATCAGCTTCGACGCATCGATCCCCGAGATCTTCGGCGGCCTCCTCGCCGGGGGGACGACGGTGCTGGCCCGGCCGGGCGGCGAACGCGACCCCGGCCACCTCCTCGGCCTTCTCCGCGCGGGCGCCGTGACGCACACCTCGTTCACCGTGGCCATGCTCCACGCGGTCCTCCGGGAGTCCGCGCTCGCCGGCTGCGATCGCCTGCGGACCGTCATGGTCGGTGGCGAGGTGATGCCCGCCGACCTGCCGCCGAGCTTCTACGCGCAGTCCCGGGCGGACCTTTTCAACCGCTACGGCCCCACCGAGACGACGATCTCGGTGACCTCCTGGCGCTGCACGCGGGAGACGCGGGGCCGGGGAGTGCCGATCGGCCGCCCCATCGGCCGGGCGGAGGCCTACGTCCTCGACCGCGATCTCCAGCCCTTGCCGGTGGGGGTGCCGGGGGAGCTGTGCATCGGCGGGGTCTGCCTGGCGCGGGGCTACCTCGCGCGGCCGGAGCTCACCGCCGAGCGGTTCGTGCCGCACCCCTTCGCCACCGTCACTGGGGCGCGCCTCTACCGCACGGGCGACCTGGCGCGCTTCTGCGCCGACGGCGCGCTCGAGTTCGTGGGCCGGCGCGACGGGCAGGTGAAGATCCGTGGCTTCCGGGTGGAGCTGGGGGAGATCGAGGCGGCGCTCGTCGAGCACCCGGCGGTCGCCCAGGCGGCGGTGATCGACCGCGAGGTAGCGGCCACGGGACAGCGGCGGCTGATCGCCTACCTGGTGCTGCGCCCGGTCGCTACGGCGGCGATCCAGGAGATCAAGGAGCACCTCCTGGGGAAGGTCCCGGGCTACATGGTGCCGGCGGCCTTCGTCGTGCTCGAGCGGCTGCCGCTCTCCCCCACGGGCAAGGTGGACCGGAGAGCCCTGCCCGAGCCGGAGGCGACGCTCCCGGAGGAGGCCGTAGAGAGACCACGCGGCCCGGTCGAGGACCTCCTCGCCGGGATCTGGGCCGAGCTCCTGGGGGAGCGCCCGGCCTCCCGGAGCGCCAGTTTCTTCGATCTCGGCGGGCACTCGCTCCTCGCCACCCTCCTGGTGTCGCGGGTGCGGGCGGCGTTCGGGGTCGACCTGCCGCTCAAGGCGGTGTTCGAGGCGCCGACCCTCGCCGGTCTCGCCGCCGCCATCGCGGCGATCATCGCCGCCGCGCTTGAGGCGCAGGCCCCGGGCCTGGCGTCGCCGGCAGTGCTCACAGGGGTGGCCCCGCCGCTCGGCCGCGCGCCGAGGAGCGCCCCCCTGCCGCTCTCCTTCGCCCAGGAGCGGATGTGGTTCCTGGACCAGCTGGAGCCCGGGAGCGCCGCCTACAACCTCCCCGGTGCCGTCCGCCTCCGGGGCGATCTCTCCGGGGCGGCCCTCGCTGCGGCCCTGACGGAGATCGTGCGCCGCCACGAGGCCCTGCGCACCACCTTTCCGGCGGGTGCCGGGGGGCCGGTCCAGGTGATCGCGCCGGCGTTCTCCTTGCCCCTCCCGGCGGCCGATCTCGCGGGGCTGCCGGCCGGCCCGCGTGCGGTCGAGCTCGCCCGCCTCGCCCGCGCCGAGGCCGCTCGCCCCTTCGATCTCGCCCGCGGTCCCCTGCTGCGGACGGCGCTCCTGCGCCTCGCGCGCGCGGAGCACGTCCTCCTCCTCACCCTCCATCACGTCGTCGCGGACGGCTGGTCGATGGGCGTTCTCGTCCGCGAGCTGGGGGAGCTCTACGCCGCGTTCGCCGCCGGCCGGGCCCCGATCCTGCCCGAGCTGCCGGTCCAGTATGCCGATTACGCCCTCTGGCAGCGGCAGTGGCTCGCGGGGGAGGAGCTGGAACGCCAGCTCGCCTGGTGGCGGGAGCGGCTGGCCGGGGCCCCGGAGGTACTGGAGCTGCCGGCCGACCGGCCGCGGCCGGCGGTGGCGAGCCTGGCGGGCGCCGTCGTGCCGGCCGCGCTGCCGCCAGCCCTCGCCGAAGCCGTCGCGGAGCGGGCCCGGGCGTCCACCGCGACCCCGTTCATGGTCCTCCTGGCCGGCCTGGCCGCCCTTCTCCACCGGCTCAGCGGGAGCGCGGACCTGGTGATCGGCTCGCCGATTGCCAATCGCCAGCGGCTGGAGACCGAGGGGCTGATCGGGTTCTTCGTCAACAGCCTGGCCCTGCGGGTCGCAGCCGGGGCGCGGACCTCCTTCGGCGCCCTGGTCGAATCGGTGCGGGAGACGACCCTCGGAGCCTACGCCCACCAGGACGTACCGTTCGAGAAGCTGGTGGAGGCGCTGGCTCCCGGGCGCAGCCTGGGGCATGCGCCGCTCTTCCAGGTGGTCCTCGCGCTCCAGAACGCGCCGCTCGCGCCGCTCGCGCTCCCCGGGCTGCGGCTGGAGCCCCTGAACCCCACCGCGGACCTGGCAGGCGCCGCGGGCACCGCCAAGTTCGACCTCACCCTCGCGCTCGCTCCCGGCCCCTCCGGTCTCACCGGGAGCCTGGAGTACAGCACCGACCTCTTCGATCGCACGACCGTCCTGCGCTGGCTGGGCTCTTTCGAGCGGCTGCTCGCGGGGGCGATGGCCGGGCCGGAGAGCCTCCTGTCGGCGCTGCCTCTCCTCTCGCCGGCGGAGCGGCAACAGCTCCGGGAGTGGCGGGGGGAGACGACCCCCTATCCAAGGGGGAGCACGCTCCCGGAGCTCTTCGCCGAGCAGGCGGCGGGGGCACCCGACACGGTAGCCCTGGTGGGCGGCGAGGAGAGCCTGAGCTACGGAGAGCTCGCCGCCCGGGTGCTGCGGCTGGCTATCCGCCTGCGCGGCCTGGGAGTGGGTCCCGAGGTGCCGGTGGGGCTCTTCCTGGAGCGCTCGCTCGGGCTGGTGGTGGCGACCCTCGCCATACTCGAAGCCGGTGGGACCTACGTGCCGCTCGACCCCGGCCATCCCGCCGAGCGCCTGGCCGGGCTTCTGGCGGCGACCCGGGTGCCGGTGCTCCTCACCCAAGAGCCTCTGCTCGGGCGCCTCCCCGATCACGCTGCCCGGGTCATGCTCCTGGACCGGGGCGGCCGCGCGACACCCGGGACCCGGCCGTGGGCGGCCGCGGGCCCGGAGCTTCTCTCTCCTGCGGCGCGACCGGCCTCGGAGAGCCTGGCCTATGTCATGTTCACCTCGGGCTCGACGGGTGCGCCCAAGGGAGTGGCAGTGACCCACCGCGGGGTGGTGCGGCTGGTGCGCGGTACGGGCTACGCGCGGTTCGGTCCGGGGGAGGTCTTCCTCCAGCTCGCGCCGGCCGCGTTCGACGCCGCGACCTTCGAGATCTGGGGGGCACTCCTCAACGGGGGCCGGCTGGTGCTCCCTGCTCCCGGAGCCCTGAGCCTGGCCGAGCTGGGGGAGACCCTCGCCCGGCATGGGGTGACGACGCTCTGGCTGACCGCGGGCCTCTTCCACGAGATGGTGGAGCAGAACCTGGCCGGCCTCACACCGGTGCGGCAGCTCCTGGCCGGGGGCGACGCGCTGTCGCCGGTTCTCGTCGAGCGGGCGGCCCGGAGGCTCCCCGGGACGCGGCTGATCAACGGCTATGGGCCGACCGAAGGGACGACCTTCACCTGCTGCGAGGGGGTGGAGGCAGGGTTCTCGGGACCGACGGTGCCGATCGGCCGGGCGATCGCCAACAGCACGACGGCGGTGGTGGACGGTGAGGGTCGGGGGGTGCCGGTGGGGGTTGCCGGTGAGCTGGTGGTGGGGGGAGACGGGCTGGCCCGGGGGTACTGGGACCGGCCGGACCTGACCGCGGAGCGCTTCACCCCCGATCCGCTCTCCGGGCGCGCGGGCGAGCGGGTCTACCGGACGGGGGACCGGGTACGTTTCCGGGCGGACGGACGGCTGGAGTTCCTGGGGCGCCTGGACCGGCAGGTCAAGATCCGCGGCTTCCGCATCGAGCCTGGCGAGGTGGAGGCGGCGCTCGCTCTGCACCCCGCGGTCCGGCAGGCGGCGGTCGTGGTGCGCGAGGACCGGCCTGGGGACCGGCGGCTGGTGGCCTATGTCGTGGGGGCGGCGGGGGTGGACCTCAAGGGCTATCTGCGCGGGCGGCTGCCGGAGCCCATGGTGCCCGCGGTCTTCGTCTCCCTGGCGGCCTTGCCGCTGACGGCGAACGGCAAGGTCGACCGCCGGGCGCTGCCGGCGCCGGAGGCCCTGCCGGGACGTCAGGAGAGCTCGCCGCGGACGCCGGCCGAGGAGGTCATGGCGGGGCTGTGGGCGGAGGTGCTGGGGATCGAGCCCGGCGGGATGGGCGGCGAAGACGGCTTCTTCGACCTTGGCGGCCATTCACTGCTGGCGACCCGGCTGGTGTCGCGGGTGCGGGAGGCGTTCGGGGTGGAGCTGCCGCTCAAGGCGGTGTTCGAGAGCCCGACCCTCGCGGGCTTCACGGCGGCGGCGGAGCGGGCGCTGGCCGCCGGCCGGGGTCTCGAAGCGCCGCCCCTCCGGCCGCTGCCGCGGACCGCCCCGCCGCCCCTCTCCTTCGCCCAGGAACGGCTGTGGTTCCTGGACCAGCTCGCGCCGGGGAGCACGGCCTACGACATCCCGGTGGCGCTCTCCCTCTCGGGGCACCTGGACCAGCCGGCCCTGGCGGCGAGCTTGGGCGAGATCGTGCGGCGCCACGAGACCCTGCGCACGACCTTCCGGGCGGGCGCCGAGGGTCCAGTCCAGGTGATCGCGCCGGCCCTGGAGCTGACGATCCCCCGGGTCGACCTCACGGCTCTCCCCGCGATCTCGACGCCGGAGACCGTCCGGCGCCTGGCCGCGGCGGAGGCCGCGCGCCCCTTCGACCTCACCCGCGGCCCCCTCCTGCGGG
>JAXDLD010000418.1:0-4540 GCA_034666805.1 Acidobacteriota bacterium | reverse complement strand
CCCTCCCGGAGCCGCCGGTCCAGTACGCCGACTTTGCCCTCTGGCAGCGCGCCTTCCTCGCCGGGGAGGTGCTCGAGCGGCAGCTCGCCTGGTGGCGGGAGCGGCTCGCCGGCAGCCCGCCGCTCCTCGACCTGCCGGGGGACCGCCCACGCCCGCCCGCCCAGAGCTTCCGCGGCGGGTCGATCCGGCGCCGCGTCCCCCCGGCGCTCTACGGCGCTCTGCGTCAAGGCTCCCGGCGTTCGGGGGCAACCCTCTTCATGACCATGCTCGCCGGCTTCGCCGCTCTCCTCTCCCGCCTCTCCGGGCAGGAGGACCTCGCCGTGGGGAGCGGTGTCGCCAATCGCCGGCTGGCCGAGACCGAGAGCATGCTCGGCATGGTGGTCAACACCCTCGTCCTGCGCGCCGACCTCTCCGGGGACCCGGCTTTTTCGGCGCTCGTCGCCCGGGTGCGCGAGACCGTGCTCGGGGCCCAGGCCCACCAGGACCTGCCGTTCGAGAAGCTCGTCCTCGCCCTGCGGCCCGAGCGGCGCCTGGCCGCCAACCCCCTCTTCCAGGTGCTCTTCAGCTTCCACGACTCGCCCATGCCGGAGCTCTCCTTCGCCGGCTTGACGGGCCGCCTCACGCCGCGTTCGAACGGTTCCGCCAAGGCGGACTTGAACGTCGTCGCCGTGCCCGGGGCTGAGCAGCGGGCGGGACGGACCGCCGTGAGCGGAGACGAGGAGCTGGAGATCCTCTGGGAGTACAGCCTCGACCTCTTCGACCGCCCGACGGCGGCGCGTTGGGTCGAGCAGTACCTGACCCTTCTCGCCGGGGCGGTCGCCGACCCGGGGCTCCGCCTCGCGGCTCTGCCGCTCCTCGGGGAGGCGGAGCGCCACCAGGTCACCCGGGAGTGGAACGACACCGCATCCCCCTTCCCCCGCGCCGGCTCGGTCCATGGGCTCTTCGCCGCCGCCGCCGCCGCCGCTCCCGACCGCGCGGCCCTGGCCTTCGGCGCCGCCCACCTCTCCTACGGCGAGCTGGAGCGGCGGGCGGATCGCCTCGCCGGTCAGCTCCAGGCCCTGGGCGTGGGAGAGGAGACGCCGGTCGCCCTCTTCCTCGAGCGCTCGCCGGAGATGATCGCCGCCGCCCTCGCGATCCTCAAGGCGGGGGGCTTCTACGTCCCCCTGGACCTCTCCCATCCGGCCGGGCGGCAGGGGTGGATCCTGGCCGACGTCGCCCCGCCCCTGGTCCTCACCCTCTCCGGGCTCGCCCCCGGCCTGCCGGAGCTCCCCGCCGGGGCGCGGGCCCTGCTCCTCGACCAGCTCCCCTCCTCGTCCGGGGGACGGAGCGCGCGGCCGAGCGCGGGAGGGAACCGCCTCTGCTACGCCACCTACACCTCCGGCTCGACCGGCCGGCCGAAGGGGGTGGCGCTCTCCCACGCCGCGGTGCTGCGCCTGGTGGCCGGCGGCCCTTTCCTGGAGATTCGTTCGGGCGAGCGGATGGGGCACGCTTCGAACACCGCCTTCGATGCCACCACCTACGAGGTCTGGGGGCCTCTCCTCGCCGGCGCGACCGTCGCCGGGCTGACGCGCGAGGAGGTCCTCACCCCGGGAGGGCTCGCCGCCGTCGTCGCCGCCGGCCGCATCCACGTCCTTTTCCTCACCACGGCTCTCGTCCACCAGGTAGCGGCCGAGGAACCGGCGGCCTTCGCCCCCCTGCGCCGCCTGCTCTTCGGCGGCGAGGCGGCCGATCCGGGGCGGGTGCGCGCCCTGCTCGCCGCCGGCCCGCCGGGGCGGCTGCTCCACGTATACGGCCCCAGCGAGAGCACCACCTTCGCCACCCTCCACCCCGTTTCGTCGGTGCCGCCGGGAGCGGCGAGCGTTCCCATCGGCCGGCCGATCGGCAACACCCTTGCCCACGTCCTCGATCCGGCCCTCGCCCCGCAGCCGGTCGGCGTCCCGGGCGAGCTTTACCTCGGGGGCGAGGGCCTCGCCCGCGGTTACCTCGGCCGTCCGGAGCGCACCGCCGGGAGCTTCGTCCCCGATCCCTTTTCGGGCCGGTCCGGCGCCCGCCTCTATCGCACCGGCGACCGGGCGCGCACCCGCCCGGACGGCAGCCTCGACTTCCTCGGCCGGTTGGATGGGCAGGTCAAGGTGCGCGGGTTCCGGGTCGAGCTGGGGGAGGTCGAGGCCGCCCTGCGCCGCCACCCGGAGGTGGCCGCCGCCGCCGCGGTCCTGCGCGAGGAGGGGGGAGAGCGGCGGCTGCTGGCCTACGTCGTGCCGAGGGAGGGAGGGGAGGGCGACCTCCTCGCCGGCCTGCGCGCCTTCTTGAAGCCGCTCCTGCCCGAAGCCGCCATCCCCGCGGCCTTCGTGCGTCTCCCCGCGCTGCCGGTCAACGCCAACGGCAAGGTCGACCGCGCCGCCCTCCCCGCCCCGGAGGGGGAGCGGCCTGCCCCGGCGGAGAGCTACGTGGCCCCGCGCACGCCGGTCGAGGAGGGGCTGGCGGCGATCTGGACCGAGCTCCTGCGGCTCGACCGGGTGGGAGTCGAGGACGACTTCTTCGCCCTCGGGGGCCACTCTCTCCTCGCCACCCAGGTGCTCTCCCGGGTGCGCCGCGACCATGGGGTGGAGGTGCCCCTGCGCGCCCTCTTCGAGGCGCCCACGGTCGCCGCCCTGGCGGCGGAGGTCGAGCGGCGGCGGACCGCGGCGGGGGCCGCCTCCCCCGGGCCCGCGGCTGCCGGGCGGGGAGCGCTGGACGCCGACTCCCTCCTCTCCCGGATCGACGAGCTGTCGGAGGGGGAGATCGACGCTCTCCTCCGTGAGATCCAGGGCGGGGAGGCGGGGTGAGCACGCTGCCGGCAGCGCCCGGGACCTCGCGCCAGGAGAAACAGGCCCTCCTCGAGCGGCTGCTGCGCCGCCAGGCCGAGGAGGCGCGGACGGCGCCGCTCTCCTTCGCCCAGGAGAGCCTCTGGTTCTTGGACCTGCTCGCGCCGGGCCGGCCGGTCTACAACGTGGCTCGATCGCTCGTCCTCGAAGGCCCGCTCGACCCGGGGGCGCTCAAACGCGCTCTCGCCGCGGTGGTGCGCCGGCACGAGGCCCTCCGCACCACCTTCCGCTCCGGGGACGATGGGCGGCCGGTGCAGGTGGTCGCCCCCGCGCTCTCCGCGCCTCTGGTCCTGGCCGACCTCGCCGGGCTCCCGCCGGCGGTGCGGGAGGAGGAGGCCGGGCGCCTCGCCCGCCAGGAGGCGGCCCTCCCCTTCGACCTCGCCCGCGGACCTCTCCTACGCCTGCGGCTCCTGCGCCGGGCCGCCGGGAGTCACCTCCTCTGCGTCACGATCCACCACATCGTCTGCGACGGCTGGTCGCTCGGCGTCTTCTTCCGCGAGCTGTCGGACCTCTACGCCGGCCGGGTCTTGCCGCCCCTCGCCCGCCAGGTCCCGGAGCTCGCCCGCTGGCAGCGGCGGCACCTCTCCGGGGAGGTCCTGGCCCGGCTCGCGGCCTACTGGCAGGGACGGCTGGCGGGAGCGCCCGAATCCCTCGCGCTCCCTATCTCCCACCCCCGCCCGCCGGCGCAAAGCTTCCGCGGCGCGAGCTGGCCCGTGTCCATTCCCCCGGCATCGGGCGCGGCGCTCGCGGCGCTCGCGCGCCGTCAGAAGGCGACGCCGTTCATGGCCTACCTCGCCGCCTTCGCCGCCCTCCTCGCGCGCATCTCCGGCGAGGAGGACCTGGTGCTGGGCGCGCCGGCCGCGGGCCGCGATCATCCCGAGCTCGAGGGCTTGATCGGCTTTTTCGTCAACAGCCTCGCGCTCCGCCACGACCTCTCCGGCGATCCGTCCTTCGCCACCCTCCTGGAGCGAGTGCGCGAGACCTGCCTCGAAGCCTATGCCCACCAGGAGATGCCCTTCGACAAGCTGGTCGAGGAGCTCGGGCCGGAGCGTTACCTGAGCCGGAACCCAGTGTTCCAGGTGATGTTCGCCCTGCAGACGGCGCCGCCGGCCGCTCTCGACCTGCCCGGCGTCCGCTCGCGCCACCTGCCGGTCCACAGCCGGACGGCGAAGCTCGACCTCTACCTCGAGCTCTACGATCTGCCGGCGGGGATCTCCGGCGGTTTCGAGTACGCCACCGACCTGTTCGACCCTCCCGCGATCGGGCGCCTGGCCGGCGGTCTGCTGACCCTCCTCGAAGGGCTGGTGTCGAGCCCGGAGGCGCGGCTCTCCGAGCTGCCGCTCTTGAGCGCCGCGGAGCGCCACCAGGTGCTCCGGGAGGGGGCGGACACGGCGTCCCGCTATCCGCGCGAGGCGACCCTGGACGCGCTGTTCGCCGAGGTGGCGGCGGCGGCGGCGGGGCGGCCGGCCCTGCTCCTGGCGGACGGGGGCACTCTCTCCTACGGCGAGCTCGAAGCGCGGGCCAACCGGCTGGCCCGCCACCTGCGCGGGCTGGGGATCGGTCCGGAGGCGCCGGTGGCCCTGCTCCTGGAGCGCTCGGCCGCCGCCGTGGTGGCGCTGCTCGCCGTGCTCAAGGCGGGTGGCGCCTACGTCCCTCTCGACCCGGGGCACCCCCCG
>JAXDLD010000417.1:0-4229 GCA_034666805.1 Acidobacteriota bacterium | reverse complement strand
CGGTGCCCAATTCCTCGCCGGAGTGAAGGAAGGGGGCGCCGGGGAGGGTGAGGAGGACGGCGGCGGCGCTCTTCTCCCGGCCGAGCCCGTCCAGCGGGTAGGCTTGCTGGGTGAGGTAGGGGGTTTCGCCCGTCCCCTCTGGCGAGCGGCGGACGAGCTCGGCGAGCTGAGCCGCGATACCGCCCGCCTGCCCCTCCTTCACCCCCTGGACGATGGCGGCGGCCAGTGGAGCGTCGACGCTATTCGGCAGCGAGCCGCCGCTCGGTCCGCCGGCGTCGACGATCAGCTTCAGCCCGCGTTTCTCGGCCGCGGCCCGGAGCGGAGCCAGGTCCCCGCCGGCGCCGTCGCCCCGGAGGTAGAGGACGTCCACCCCGAGGTCGCCAAAGGAGTGCGGGTTGCCGTCGTTCAGGGAGTCGAGCTTGGGCGTCAGCCCCTGGAGGCCGCCCTTGGGCACGGAGACCTCGTAGAGGACGGCGCCGGGCGCCCACTCGGGGTTCGCGGCGGGCGGAGGGGCGGAGCGGGCGGAGGGGGAGGCGAAGAGCAGGACGGCGGCGGAGAGGGAGAGGGCTGGGGCTCGCATGGGGGTATCTTACTGTCTTCAGCCTTTGCGCCTCGGGAAGCCCCGCCGGAGATAAATCTCCGGGCTATGAGTTACGCCGGCTGAAGCCGGCTTCAAGATAGGGGATGTTTCTACGGGATCAGGGCGCCGTTGCCCGTATCGACTCGTCGAACGCCCCGGTACCTGGGGCCGCGCGCACGCAAAGCCGGATTGATCCGGCGCACCTCATAGCCCGGAGATTTATCTCCGGCGGGGCTGGCGCCCGCGTCTACCGTCGCCCCTAGTCGTCCTCATTCTTCACCACCTGGATGTGGTTGATCCGCTGGTGCTCGTCGAAGTCCAGGTTCAAGCTCCAGTCCTCGTCCCAGGCGATCCAGAGGGCGAGCCTCCTTCCCTTGTCGCCAGGACGGAGAACTTCGTAGCGCTTGCCGTAGATCCTTTCGACCGAGCGCAGGGTCGAGCCCAGGGTCAGACCCTGGCCGGTCCGGCCCAGCCGGCCGGTGGGCTTCTCGCCCCAGACGTCGATCTCCACCAGATGCTCGGGCTCTCCGTCCTCGTTGCGGGTCCGGACGGCGAGCTTGTTGCGCCCCGGGCGCTCCCAGCGGTACTCGATCTCCGAGTAGCCCGGGGGCGTCGGGGTCTTGTCGACGACGTCGGGCGCGCCGTAGAGCTTCTTGATCTTGGCGATCGGGGCCTTCTGCAGCCGGGCGATGTCGATCCCGGCGAGGACGGTCTCCCGCCTGCCGCGCGCCCGCTTGGCCTCGGGGATCTCGTCGGCCCCGAGGCGGGGGGCGCCTAGCGTCAGGGCCAGTCCCAGCCCCAGCGCCGCGCAGACGAGCAGCCGGAGAGGGAGCGGCCTCAACCCTCAAACTCCCGCACCATCGCTGCCAGCCGGTCGAGGCCGCGTTCGACCTCGGCGAAGCTCGGTCCGAAGGAGAGTCGGACGTGCTGGTGGAAGCGGGAGAGGCGCTGAGCCCGGCGGTGGCCGGGGTTGACGTCGAAAAAGACCCCGGGGACGCAGATCACCTGGCGCTCCAGGGCGGCGCGGAAGAAGGCCATGCCGTCGGCGATCGGCTCCGGCAGGCCGGCGAGCGAAACGAAGGCGTAGAAGGTCCCCTCCGGATCGGGGTGGACGGTCATCCCCATGGCCCGGGTGCGGGCGAGCATGAGGTCGCGCTTGGGGAGAAAGGCGTCGCGGATGGCCTGGGTCTCCGCGAGCACCAGGTCGGGGTCCATCAAAGGGATCGCCGCCCGCTGGAGCGGCTTGCTGCCGCCGCCGTCCAGAAACGAGCCGGCGCTCTCGACTGCCTCGATCACCTGCTTCGGCCCCACGGTCCAGGTCACCCGCCAGCCCGGATAGCGCCAGTTCTTGGTCAGGCCGTCGACGATCACCACCGGATCGCTGTCGACGTCCTCGACGTAGCGGGCGGCCGAGACGACGGGACCGGGCTCGCCCGGGCCGGGCTGCCAGATGTAGTGGGAGTAGAACTCGTCGAGGAGAAGGGTGCAGTCGAGCTCGCGGCCGACCGCGATCCAGTCGGCGAGCTCACCTCCGGAGACCAGCTTGCCCATGGGGTTCGAGGGGTTGGAGAGGAGGAGGACCGAGAGGCCGCGCCCCTGGACTTCGCGCCGGAAGTCGTCGGCGGTGAAGCGGTAGCCGGCCTCGCGCGAGAGGAGGATGGGGATGGGCGTCACCAGCCGGAAGATGTCGAGGAGCTCCTCGTAGGCCGTGTAGTCGGGGAGGAAGTGGCCGAGGTTCACCCGGTCGAGCGAGGCCACGGCCCGGGTCAGTGCCGCCCGGCCGCCGCCCGAAATCGCCACGTTCTCCGCCGTGTACTGCGACGGCATCCCCCGCCGGTAGAGTCGATTGTAGAGCGCGGCCACCGCCTCTCGCAGCTCCCAGAGGCCGGGGACCGGGGCGTACTCGTGGTCCGCGGGGTCGACCTCGACCGTGCGGATCCGCGGCGGCGCCCCCGGGAGCGGGCCGATCTCCGGCTGCCCCTGGCCGAGGTTCGCCCACTCGGGGTGCCCCGACCGGTAGCCGTGGCTCTGGGCCTCCTTGGTGACATAGACGACGCCGGTCCGCGGCACCGAGCGGAAGGCCTGGAGGGTCGAACGGGCAGCCTGGGCCGCGCCGGGAGAGAGATGATTCGTGAGAATGCTCATGGGTGGACCACCTCGAAGTCTACTCGTTCTAGTGAGGCGGCGGGTTGCGACCGGGACGGCAGGTCTCGCGGTATGATCCGCGAGACTTCTAAGGAGGTGCCGGAGATGGTCATGCGCTTTCGACGCGCTCTTGCTCTTTTGGGCCTGCTCGCGCTCGCTACGACGAGCCGTGTGGCAGCGGGGCCGTGGACTTTAAGGATCGAGGGTGGCACGACCAGCTACTCCAAACAGACGATCAGCAGCTACTCGCTCGGCTTTACGGAGCTCTCGCTTAACGACGGCAAAGGTTTCGGCGTGGCCGGCGAATATCGTTTTATCCCTCGCGTCGGTCTGGAGCTATCGCTGAGCTCGATCGACCTCGATGCCCGGTGGCGCCAAGTCGAGCATCGCCTCGTTTCGGTCAATCCCACGGTGCTGCAGGACGTTACGGTCGCATCCGACTCTGGCGATTTCTCTCTGCGGCCGATCGCTCTCTCCGTCCTGCTCCATCCTCTCCATCAGAGCCGGCTCGATGTCTACGTCGGTCCCCAACTCGCGTGGGTCGATTTTCACGTCGGCCTACAGGGTCCTCCGCATCGTGACGCGGAGCTGGCGTTCGGCGGCAAGCTGGGATTGGAGCTCAACCTGGGTAACTCGCCCTGGTCCGCCGGAGTGGCCTACAGATTCCTCCAAACGCAGCATAAGGGCGTCGAGCGCGATCTATACACGGGAGCCGCCATCCATTTCATCTCAGGAGTCCTCTCCTACAGGGTGAGATAGTGCCGGCCCCAGCCCCCGCGTTGCCAGCCCCCGCCCCCCCGCGATAGCATCCGGGGCCGGGCGGGCCCGCCGCCGGTCCCGGACCGCACCCTGGTTGTAGCAGCCGTACCTTAGCTTCCCGTAAAAGGAGAGAACCGTGGATTTTGCCCTGACGTCCGAGCAGCGCGCCATTGCCGAGACCGCGCGGGAGTTCGCCCGCCGCGAGGTCGACCCCATCGTCGACGAGATCGACGAGAGCCAGCGCTTCCCCCGGGAGGTGATGGCGAAGGCCGGCGAGCTCGGGTTCCTCGGCATCATCTTCCCCGAGGAGTACGGCGGCGCGGGGCTGGGCTACGTCGAGTACGTGCTGGTGGTGACCGAGCTCTCCAAGGTCGACCCCTCGGTCGGCATCAGCGTCGCCGCCCACAACTCGCTCTGCAGCAACCACATCTACAAGTTCGGCAACGAGGAGCAGAAAAAGCGCTGGCTCGTCCCCCTGGCGTCGGGCAAGAAGCTCGGCGCCTGGAGCCTGACCGAGCCCGGGGCGGGGTCGGACGCCGCCGGCACCCGGAGCCGGGCCGAGAAGGTCGACGGCGGCTGGATCTTGAACGGTGCCAAGACCTTCACCACCCACGGCAAGGAGGGTGACGTCTGCGTCGTCTTCGCCGTCACCGACACCCAGGGGCCCCGGCACCACAACATCTCCGCCTTCGTCCTCGACAAGGGGATGGAGGGCTTTAGGCCCGGGAAGAAGGAGAACAAGCTC
>JAXDLD010000416.1:0-5751 GCA_034666805.1 Acidobacteriota bacterium | reverse complement strand
CCAGGCGTTCGTCGACGCCCGGATCGCCGACGGGTCGGACTACATCAAGATCGTCTATGACGACGGCAGCACCTACGGCCTCCACTTCCCGACCCTCTCCCCGGAGACGATGAAGGCGGTGATCGCCGCCGCCCACCGGCGCGGCAAGCTCGCCGTCGTCCACATCGGCACGCTCGAAGGCGCCCGGGAGGCGATCGCCGACGGCGCCGACGGCCTCGCCCACCTCTTCGTGGACCGCGCGCCCGACCCGGAATTCGGCCGCTTCGTGGCCGCGCACCACGCCTTCGTCGTTCCGACGCTCACGGTGCTCGAGAGCGTGGCGGTTCAGCCCAGCGGCGCCGCCCTGGCGAAGGACCCTCGGGTGACCCCGTTCATCCCGGCGATCTTCCTCGGCAACCTGGAGCGGAGCTTCGGCCTCAAGGGGCCGGCGATGCACTACGAGGGGGCGGAGGAGGCCGTACGGCAGCTCAAGGCGGCCGGCGTCCCGCTCCTTGCCGGCTCGGACGCGCCGAACCCCGGCACCGCCCACGGCGTCTCCCTCCACCGCGAGCTGGAGCTGCTGGTCAAGGCCGGCCTTACCCCGCTCGAAGCCCTGACCGCGGCCACCTCGACCCCGGCCCGGATCTTCGGCCTCGCCGACCGCGGGCGCATCTCCCAGGGCTTACGCGCCGACCTCGTGCTGGTCTCCGGCGATCCGACCAAGGACGTCCTAGCGACCCGCGACATCGTCGGCATCTGGAAAGCGGGGGTCCCCTTCGACCGCGGCGCCTACCGCGCCAGCTTAGACAGCGCGCGGACCACCGCCGTCCAGCCGCCCAAGGGCTCGGAGAGCGGCCTGGTCAGCGACTTCGACGACGGCACGACCCAGGCCGCCTTCGGCGCCGGCTGGCAGATCTCGACCGACCAGTTGATGGGCGGCAAGTCGACGGCCAAGATGGAGGTGGTCCCGGTCACCGGGAAGGCCGACAAGAACCGCGCGCTCCAGATCACCGGCAACGTCCAGGAGGGAGCCCCCCCGAAGTGGGCCGGTGCCATGTACTTCCCCGGGGCGACCTTGATGGCGCCCGCCAACCTCTCCGGCAAGAAGACGATTCACTTCCGCGCCAAGGGGGACGGCAAGACCTACAGCGTCCTCGTCTTCACCCTGGCCGGCGGGCGGATTCCCGCCTTCCAAACCTTCACCGCGGGCCCGGACTGGCAGGAGGTCACCTTCCCGCTCGCCGCCTTCAAGACCGACGGCCACGATATGACCGGAGTCGCGATCGTCTCCAGCGCCGTGTCGGGACCCTTCGCGTTCGAGATCGACGACTTCGGGTTCCGGTGAGGGTCGGGCAATCTCGACGCGATGCAAATCATCGCCCAGAGCGGTCTGGGTAAGGCGGAGAGTCGGCATTCTGCTCCTGGAGACCTGCTTTCTGCCTCAAAGTGTAAGCCAACGCTCAGCGCGAGCGCGCAGACCGTCCCGCGCGCCGCGCCGGGCGCTGCCGCCGCCCCGCACGCGGTGACGGATTGCACAGGGGCGGTCGCCGCCCCTCCGCACGCGATGACGGATTGCACGGGGGCAGTCGCCGCCCCCGCGCACGCGATGACGGATTGCACAGGGGCGGTCGCTGCCCCTCCGCACGCGGTGACGGATTGCACGGGGCAGTCACTGCCCCTCCGCACGCGATGACCGATTGCACAGGGGCAGTCGCCGCCCCTCCGCACGCGATGACGGATGGCACGGGGGCAGTCACTGCCCCTCCGCAGGCGATGACGGATGGCAGGGGGGCGGTGACCGCCCCTCGTCTCCGAACGGCGGCGGGTTAGCGGTCGGAAGGCGCGGAGGATGCCGTGGCGCCGGAAGGGCGGGCGGCGGCTTTGCGGGAGCGGCGGCCGCTCCGGATCGGTCGGACCCCGAACTGGACCAGCCCCTCCCAACTGGTCCCGAAGTGCGCGATCAGCATCCCGCGAATGGCGCGCGTGAGCTCCTGACCATCGTCGCGAGCGGCGGCGAGGTCCGCGGTCGCCTTCTGGCGGTCCGCCTGGAGGCGCTGCCGGAGCACGTCGAGAGCGCGGACCCGTTCGAGCTCCGCCCGCAGCTTGGCGAGCCGCTCCTCCAGACCGGGAATCCCTGTCCCCTGCTCCGCCGCGGCGGCGAGCAGCCCTTCCCACTCCTGCAGAGTGTCGGCAAGCGCGACCTTGGGCATCGTGAAGTCCTTTCTCCCCTTCGGTGGTAGAGCCGGAGTCTACCGGAAAGGGGGCCGGGAGGCTTGTATAATCGGCCGCGCAGTCTTCGCCTTCTCCGCGAACGAACCTAAGGGAGCGCGCATGATCAAGCTGGTCCTGCTCCGTCACGGGCATAGCACCTGGAACCAGGAGAACCGCTTCACGGGCTGGACCGACGTGGACCTGGCGCCCCAGGGGATCGAGGAGGCGCACGAGGCGGCGCGCCTCCTCGCCGAGGGCGGATACACGTTCGACGTCGCCTATACCTCGCTCCTCAAGCGGGCGATCCGCACCCTCTGGATCGTCCTCGACGACCTGGACCTGATGTGGCTGCCCGTCGTCCGCCACTGGCGACTGAACGAGCGCCACTACGGCGCCCTCCAGGGGCTGAACAAGGCGGAGACCGCCGCCAAGTATGGGGACAAGCAGGTCCTCGTCTGGCGCCGGAGCTACTCCGATCCTCCACCGGCGCTAAAGCCCGACGACGAGCGCTACCCGGGGCACGACCGCCGCTATGCCGGCCTGACTCCCGCGGAGCTACCCCTGGCCGAGTCGCTCAAGGACACGGTGGCGCGCTTCCTTCCCTACTGGCACTCGACGATCGTCCCCGATTTGAAGGCCGGCAAGCGCGTCCTGATCGCCGCCCACGGCAACAGCCTCCGCGCCCTGGTCAAGCACCTGGACGACGTCTCGGAGCAGGAGATCGTGGGGCTCAACATCCCCACCGGCATCCCCCTGGTCTATGAGCTGGATGACGACCTGAAGCCTCTGCGGCACTACTACCTGGGCGACCCCGAAGCCGCCAAGAAGGCGGCCGAGGCCGTGGCGAAGCAGGGGCAGAGCCGGTAGGGGCGAGACTGCCGCTTCATACTCTTTGCAAGAGCGCCAGGAACTCCTCCCGGGAGATGCCGGCCGTCCGCAAGTTGTTGCGGATGATCAAAAGTGGCACCTCGCTATAGGCCGGGATCACCACCGGCCGGGGTACGCCCGGCTTGACGTAGGTTCGGTGGGAGCCCTCCTGGCGCGCGAAAACGAAGCCGGCCGCGAGGAAGACCTTCTCCAGGGTCCGCCATGGTAACGGTGTGAGCCGGGGCACCGGCTCACACCGCCAAGGCGAGCTCGTGTCGCTCGACGGCGACGAAGGCGGGGCAGACCCAACGGTCGCCCTGACGCTCGTAGCCGCTCTCTTCGAGCACCTGCTCCAGAGTTCCGATGTCCGCCGCGGTGAGGAGGAAGGCGCGCACGGCTTCGTCGAGCGCCTGGCGCGCGGCTTCTGCAGTCATACCGCTGCTCATAACGTCGAGCGGCATGGCGTGGGCCACGTATTGCCCGCCTTCCTTGTAGATGTGGACGGTCATGTCGAGGTTCATGGCATCAGTCTACCAGCCTCCCTCGTCTCGATCCGCCCTACGCCCCGCTCCGCAGCTCCAGAGTCGCGCGCTGGTAGCGCATGACCACCCGCGAGCCGTCGGCCAGGAGGTAGCCGAGATCGGAGTAGCGGGCGAGGAGCGCCCGGCCCTCGGGGCTCCGAGCGTCGATGCTCGCCTGCGGGGCAGGACCCGGCATCAGCCCCTGCTCCACCCAGACGGTCCGCTCCCGGCCCGCCGACTCCGTCTGGCCCGCCGTATCGTAGAGGACGTAGTCCCAGAGGGCCTTGTCCTCCTGGCGCACGAAGGTGCGGCCGGCCACCTCGCTCGTGGTCTCGGTGACGACGAAGTTGGGGTCGGACTTCGGCGCCTCGACCGGGCCGGGATAGGTCGCGAGGCTCGACAGGGCCCCGCTCCCCAGGCCCTTGCCGATGGCCGAGAAGAGCAGGAGCAGGCAGCCGACGGAGAGCAGCACCGAGAACGCGCTCGCCACCGGCGTCGCCAAGGGCAGTTGCAGGAAACCCGACCCGAGCCGCGCCCAGAAGCTCTCCTTCTTCTGGTAGAGCACCTCACGGCGCACCTGGCTGACGAGCCAGGGGGGCGGGGACGGCCGGTCGAGACCGGAGAGCTGGTGCACGACGCCGCGGAGCTGGCGCAGCTGGGCGCGGCAGGCGTCGCAGGTCTGTAGATGCGATTCCAGACCTCGCGCTTCGACCAGCCCCACCTCGTCGTCCAAGTAGGCCGAGAGAAGCTCGGCGTCCGGGTGGAGGGGATGGCGGGGATGGCGGGAAAGGAACGACGGAAGGGGACTCATGGCGAACCCTCCAAAAGAGACCGCAGCTGCTCTCTGCCCCGCGCGATACGCGAGCGGACGGTACCGATGCGGACCCCCAGCACTTCGGCGATTTCCTCGTAGGACAGTCCTTCGAGGTCGCGCAGGACCACGGCCACCCGGAAGCTCTCGGGAAGACGGCAGAGACCCGCCGCCACCCGCCGGCCACAGTCGGCGGCGACCGCCAGCTCCTCCGGCCCGCGGCCCGGATCGGCGATGGTCGCGCCGCTCCGCTCCTCGTCCGCCTGCTCCTCGGCCAGCGGCTGCATGGGCAGGTGCTTGCGCCCGAGGCAGCTCCGGCAGTGGTTGACGGCGATCCTAAAGATCCAGGTTTTGAGGCTGGAGTGGCCGCGGAACTGCCCGATGTAACGAAAGACCCGGAGGAAGATCTCCTGGGTGAGATCGGCGGCCTGCTCGCTATCGCCGGAAAGACGCAGAGCGAGGTTGAACACCATCTGATCGAACCGGTGGTAGAGCTCGTCGAAAGCCTGAGCGTCGCCGACCCGATGACGCTGGACCAGCTCCAGGTCGAGGTCGTGTACGGCGGCAGTGGTGACGGTCGCGGCTTCCACCGGTCCCTCCGGTTGCCTGTGCAACCCTACTGATATCTAAGACGCATGATGGCACGAAAAGGTTCCCCGGGGGGCACCCTGGGGGTCGCCCCTACTTCGCCTTCGCCACCTCTGAAGGCAGGTCGATCTGCTGGCCGTAGTAGCCGAGAATGCCCTTGACCATGGCCTCGGCGACCTGCTGGCGGTAGTTGCGGGTCTGGAGCAGGCGGCGGTCCTCGGGGTTGTTCAGGTTGCAGACCTCGAGCAGCATCTTGGCGGGGACCGTGTTGTAGCGCAGGACCGCCGGCACCCACTCCTTCTGGTCGCGGATGATCTTGTCCCGCACCGGCTGGAAGGGGTGGACGGCGAGCCCCCGGCTCTCGAAGGCGGTGACGACCTGCTTGGCGAGCGAGCGCGAGAGGCCCTCGCTCTTCACCCGCTCCTCCCACGGGAAGCTCACCTTCGGGCTCTCCTGGAACTCCTTGCGCGCCGCGTAGGCCGCGCCGCTCTTGCCGTAGCTGTCGTCACGCATCCGGGCGGCGGGGATGTAGGCCATGGCGCCGCGGAGCGACGGGTGAAGGGAGTCGGCGTGGATCGACAGGAAGACCACCTTCTCGGGGTCACCCCCCTCCTGCCGTACCGCCTTCCGGTAGACGCTGTTGGCGAGGTACCAGCGCAGGTTGACCCCCACCACCGGGTCCGCGATCGGGTAGGGCGGGTTGGTGAGCACCGCGTGGCCGCGCGAGGCCGGGAGCAGGTCGACGTCGGGAATCCGGTAGTCGTCGCCGTCGCG
>JAXDLD010000415.1:0-3748 GCA_034666805.1 Acidobacteriota bacterium | reverse complement strand
CGGGCGTCTAGCCGTTCCCGACCAGGCGTCCGTCCAGGTCGAGCTCGGCGGCGGCGCCCTTCATGGCTTCGAGCACGTTGCCCACGTGCTCCCAGAGCTCGAGCTTGCCGTCGAAGCAGACCCGGCTGAAGTCGGCGGTCACCGCCTCGACGTGATCGCGGTCGACCCCGGCGGCGAAGGCGCGCTCCTTCCAGCGCTTCTTGATCGACTTGACCTCGACCTCGCGCACGTCCTTGCTCGGGCGGACTAAGGCGGCGGCGATGATCAAGCCCGTCACCTCGTCGCAGGCGAGGAGGGCGAAGTCGAGCGGCTTTGCGCGCTCGACCCCCGTCCCCGCCGTGTTGTGGGAGAGGATGGCCTGGACGACGGCCTCGTCCGCCCCGCGCTCGCGGAGGGTGCGGATGCCGGCCGCCGGGTGCTGCTCCAGGGTGGGGTGGATCTCCCAGTCCCAGTCGTGGAGGAGGCCGGCGAGCCCCCAGACGTCCGGGTCCTCCTTGAGCTTCACGGCGTACCACCGTATCGCCGCCTCGACCGCCAGCATGTGCCGCCGCAAACCCTGGGCCTGAACGTTCGCCGTCATCAATTCCCAGGCCGCCTGCCGATCCATCGTCGCCATCGTTCTTCCTCCTCCGCCGATCATACCGCTACGCTTCCTTCGGCCGGCACCAGCAGCCGCCCCGCCCGCCCGGTCTCCCCCCGGTAGCGCTCGACGATCCGCTCGCCCGCCGCCCGTCCGGCGCCGTCTTGCGCCAGGGCCACGATCGAGCCCCCGAAGCCGCCGCCCGTCATTCGGGCGCCATAGACGGCGCTCTCCTCGCGGGCGATCTCCACCAGCCGGTCGACGTCGGGGACCGAGACCTCGTAGTCGTCGCGGAGCGAGGCGTGGGAGGCGTCGAGGAGCTTCCCGAGGGCGGGCAGATCGCCCCGCCGCATCGCTTCGACCGCGGCCAGCACCCGGTCGTCCTCGGTCACCACGTGCCGGGCCCGGCGGTTCAGGGGCTCGGGGAGCGCCGCGATGCGCGGCAGGTCGGCGGCTTTGAGGTCGCGGAGCTGGGGGACGCCTAAGAGCCTCGCCGCCTCCTCGCACTCCTTCCGCCGGATGCGGTACTCGCCGGTCGCCAGGTTGTGGGGGAAGGCGGAGTCGATCACCACCAGCTCGGCCCCGGCCGGCAGCGGCACCTGCTCGTAGCGCAGGCTCCGGGTGTCGAGGAAGAGGGCGCGGCGGGTGTCGGCGAGGCTCGACGCCATCTGGTCCATGATCCCCACCGGGGCCCCCACGAAGTCGTTCTCCGCCTTCTGGCCGAGGAGGGCGAGGCGGACGGGGTCGATGGCGAGCGCGAAGGCCTGGGCGAGGGCGCGGAGGAGCGACACCTCGAGGGCCGCGCTCGACGACAGGCCGCCGCCCCACGGCACCTCCGACGAGATCCGGAGGTCGCAGCCGCCGAGCTCGAAGCCTTCCTGGCGGAGAACCTCCGTCACCCCCTGGACGTAGTCGAGCCAGTCCCCGCGCCGCGCCTCCTCGCCCAGGGTGTAGGCCGCGGGCTCCTCCGCCGGCCCGGCCTCGGCGCTCCAGACGGAGACCGTCCGATCCGTGCGGCGGGCGAGCTCGATCCGGGTGCGCTGGGGGATGGCGAGGGGGAGGACATAGCCGCCGTTGTAGTCGGTGTGCTCGCCGATCAGGTTGACCCGGCCGGGGGCCGAGGCCGCGACCTCGGGGGGGCGGCCGAAGAGGTCGGCGAAGGTCGGGAGGGTGGCCGGGGGAGTGCGGTCACTCAAGGTGCACCTCGACCGCTCGCAGCTCGGCCGCCTTCTCCTCCGGCAGGGTGTCGGCGGTGAAGACCCCGGCGCCGATCTCGCTCCCGGCCAGGAACTTCAGGCGCTCCCGTTGGCGCAGCGCCGGGTAGATCTCGACATGGAGGTGGGCCTCCGGGTGGGGGAGGCCGTCGGTTGGCGCCTGGTGGAAGACGAGGATGTAGGGCATGGGCTTCCCCCACAGGCCGTCGAGCTTCAAGAGGGCGGTCTTCAAGGCGCGGGCGAAGCCGGCCCGCTCGCCGGCGTCCAGGTCGGCGACCGTGGGCGCTGGGCGGAGCGGGGCGATCCAGATCTCGTAGTGGTAGCGGGCGCAGACCGGCACCCAGGCCATCGCCGTGGCATCGGCGGGCGTGAGGAGCCGCCGGCCGTCCGCGATCTCGTCCGTCATCAGGTCCTGGAGCAGGCCGCGGCCGTGCTCCTCGAGGTGCCTCTTCTGCTGCTCCAGCTCACGCGCCGGGAGGGGCGGCACGAAGGGGTAGGCGTAGATCTGGCCGTGCGGGTGGTGGAGGGTCACCCCCACCTCCACCCCGCGGTTCTCGAAGGGGAAGACGTAGAGCACGTCCCCCCGGGCGCCCAGCTCGCGGGTGCGGTCGGCCCAGACCTCGAGGAGCAGCTCCAGGTGGGAGAGGGGGAGTCCGCCCAAGGTCGCCTTCGGGTCCTGGGTGAAGACCACCACCTCGCAGGCGCCGCGCCCGGGCCGGGTGGGGACGATCTCCGGCGGCGCCTCGGCCGCCCGGGAGCTCAAGGTAGGGAAGAGGTTCTCGAAGACCGCCACCTCCCAGTCGCCGGCCGGGACCTCGGTGGGGTGATCCGGGCTCGTCGGCGGGGCGAGCGGGTTGTACTCGGGGGGCGGCAGGAAGGTCCGGTTCTGGCGGTGGGCGGCGTAGGCCACCCACTCGCCGCGCAGCGGGTGCCAGCGCAGGTGCGATTGGCTCCCGGGCGGCGTGGTGCTGGCGGAGGGCGCCGTCAAGCCCGGAGGGAGCGGCCGCCGGGAGTAGAAGCTCATCTGCCGGCCGTCCGGCTTGGTCAGGGTCTCCTTGAACATGGCTCGTCGTCAGACGTCTCCGCTACGCCCGGTGGAGGTGGCGGCGGGGTCCGGCCCCGCCGGGGTGGAGGGATCGGCCGCCGGCGGGAGCCGCGGCTCTTCCCGGGTCATTCCGTCCTCGTCGATCGCCGAGTCCGGCAGCTCCGTCCGCCGGCCGAGCCCGACGACCCCGCCCGGCCCCACCCGCCGCTTCCGGCGGTGCCCGCCCATCGTCGCCCGGGCGATTTCGGCCAGGGGGAACTTCGGCGTGCGGTCCGCCTTGAGCAGGCCGTTGGCCTCCTGGTAGGTGTCGGCGAACTGGGTGTAGCAGAAGCCGGAGAGGAGGGTGAGCGACCCCACCACCTGGAGCAGATCGGCGTAGAGCCCGGCGAGCTGGTCGGCGGTCCGCGCCCGCGAGTAGCCCCAGGTGCCCTTGGTCGACTCCGAGTAGGCGATGCCGCCGAACTCGGTCAGCATGACCGGCAGGTCGGCCTGGCCGTTCTCCTCCAGGACGAGGAGGCGCCCGCCCGGCCGCTCGCTCTTGAACAGGCGCGGCAGGAGGTCCTCGGCATGGTAGCGGCGGCCGATTTTCTGGGGGTCGGCGTCGTAGTCGTGGATACCGATGATGTCGGTCGCCACACTCTCCCAGCCGTCGTTGCCGATCACCGGCCGGGTGGGGTCGAAGGTCTTGGTGAGGTGATAGAGCGAGCGCACCCAGTGGCGCTCGGGCTGGCTGTCCGGTAGGTTCGGCACCCCCCAGGACTCGTTGAACGGCACCCAGGTGACCACGCACGGATGGCTGTAGTCGCGCTCGATCACGTCCATCCACTCCCGGGTGACCCGCTCGATCGAGGTGGTCGTGAAGCGGTAGGCGCTCGGCATCTCTTCCCACACCAGCAGGCCGAGCCGATC
>JAXDLD010000414.1:0-13430 GCA_034666805.1 Acidobacteriota bacterium | reverse complement strand
CGGCAAGAGCCTGCGCAACACCCTCTACAAGTACCTCATCACCGACCTCTACCCGCAGGGAGGGAAAGCGGCATGAGCGAGAGCGCCCGGACCTGGGGCCTGCGTCTCCTGGCGCTCGCCATCTCGGTCGCCATGTGGTATTCCGTGTCGCTCGAGGGGCGCGAGACGATGACCGAGCGCATCGTCGAGGCGAGCGTCTCCTACAACCGGCCACGCGGCTTTATCGTCCTCGACCCGGTGGGGACCGTCAACGTCCGCCTGCGCGGCAGCAGTAAAAAAGTGCGGGTGCTGACCCCTTACCAGGTGAACGTCCAGGTCGAGCTCACCCAGAACCAGAAGGGGACCTTCTCGGTCAGCCTGGGGCCGGACGACGTGCAGGTGCCGGAGGGATTCGAGGTGGTGTCGATCGACCCCAACGTCATCCGGGTGGAGATCGACCGCGAGGTGACCCAGCGCCTGAAAGTGCGGCCGCAGCTTGTCGGCGAGCCGGCCGCCGGGAAGGCGGGCGAGGCCGAGGTGCTCCCCAACCAGGTGCTGGTGACCGGCCCGGACTCCCTGATCTCCAAGTACGAGTGGATCAACACCCGGCCCATCAACCTGGACGGCCACACCCAGACCTTCGAGGAGACGATCAGCGTCATCCCGCCCGACGCCCTGATCCAGGTGGTGCAACCCTCGAAGGTGAACGTGCGGGTGCCGATCGCGCCCGCGGCCGACGAGACCGAGCCCGCGAAGCCCGCCAAGGGCCTCAAGCTTGCCAAGCCCCAGAAAGGGGGATGAACTTGCCACGACCCGCTCCCCGCCTCTTCGGCACCGACGGCATGCGCGCCGCTTTCGGCGCCCCGCCGCTCGACCGCGTGACCCTCTCGGCGCTCGCCGCCGCTCTCGCCGCCACCCTGCGGGAGCGGAACCGGTCGCCGGAGAGGCCCCGGATCGTCCTCGGCGGCGACACGCGAGAGAGCACGCCCGAGATCTGCCGCTGGCTCAAGGCCGGGCTCGCCGCCGGCGGGGTCGAGGTCGAGTACGCCGGGATCCTTCCCACCCCGGGGATCGCGCATCTCGTCGGCACCCGCGGGGCGGTCTCCGGGATCGCCGTCTCGGCCAGCCACAACCCCTACCCCGACAACGGCGTCAAGCTCCTCGACCGCACCGGCCGCAAGTGGAGCGACGCCGACGAGCGGGCGATCGAGGAGCGGATCGCTGAGATTTTGGCAACGGGAACGGCCCCTGCCGACGACGACGGCCCCAACCCGGAGGCGGACGAGAGCCTGCGCGCGGAGTACCTGGACCATCTGGCCGCGACGGTCCCCAACGGTTCCGGCGGTTCCAGCGGTTCCGGCGGCCCTGGCGACGCTGGCGGCCGGCCGCTCGCCGGCTTCCGGGTGGTGCTCGACGCCGGCAACGGCGCCGCCTCGTCCTACGCCGCCCCCCTCTTCGAGCGCCTGGGGGCGACGGCGACGCTGATCCATGCCCGGCCCGACGGCCGGAACGTCAACGCCGGCTGCGGCTCGACGGCCCCCGAGGAGATGGCGGCCCGGGTGAGCGCCACGGGCGCCAACCTGGGCGCCGCCTTCGACGGCGATGCCGACCGTGCAATCCTCGCCGACGAGACCGGCACGGTGCGCGACGGCGACGCCGTCCTCTACCTCTGGGCGACCCACTTGAAGCGCCAGGGCGAGCTGGTGCCGGCGCAGATCGTCGCCACCTCGATGAGCAACCTGGGCCTGGAGCGCGCCTTAGCGAGAGAGGGGATCGGGGTGGTCCGCTGCGACGTGGGGGACCGCTACGTGGTCGAGGCCATGGAGCGGCACGGGATCGTCCTCGGCGGCGAGCAGTCGGGGCACATCGTCCACTCCCGCCTGTCGACGACCGGCGACGGGCTCCTGACCGCCCTCCAGATGGCCTGGATCGCCGCCCAGGCCGGCCGGCCGCTCTCGGATCTCCTCGCCGGCTTCCGCCGCTATCCGCAGGTCTTGAAGAACGTCCGGGTCCGCCAGAAGGCCGACTTCGCGACCCTCCCCCGGGTGACCGACGCCGCCCGCGCCGTCGAGCACCGCCTGGGCGACGACGGCCGGCTCGTGCTGCGCTACAGCGGCACCGAGCCCTTAGCCCGGATCATGATTGAAGGGCCGGATCAGCCGTCGATCGACGCCCTGGCGGAGGAGCTGGCGACGGTGATCGCGGGGGAGATCGGGGAGCGCGCGGAGAGGCAAGAGTAAGCGGCACTTTAGCGCGCGGCCAAAAAGTCTTCCAACGTCAGACCAATATCCTTCGCGATCTGACGCAGTAACAAAGGCGAGACGTCTCGTCCCGGATGGAACGGGACCGTAGTGCCCCTCCCGTCCGGGTGTCGGTACTGTTTGTGGGAACCTCGTTGCCGGACCTCGACGAATCCCAGAGCCTCCAGGATCGCCGCGACTTGGCGTGGCTTCAGGACCGGAGGCTTGACCATGCTCAGCCTACGAGAAGATTCTGTGTCCCAATGAACTCCGCTTCGAGCTTCGGCTCGCCGTCCTCGAGCAGCATCTCAATCACCTCACGCAAGTTCGAGTTCAGCTCGTCCAGGGTGGCGCCCTGCGAGTGCGCACCCGGGAAACCGGGCACATGCCCAACGTAAAGAGAGGTTTCCGGGTCGCGTTCGATCACCGCTGTAAAGATCTTCATAGCTGCTCCTTGCCTGGATCCTGGCATCTACTCAGCCCCCATCGCCACCAGCATCTCTTTAACCGCCTCCGTCATCCCCACCATCACGGCCCGGGAGACGAGGAAGTGGCCGATGTTGAGCTCCTCCATGTCCGGGAGGGCGGCGATCGGGCCGACGTTCCCGGTCGTCAGGCCGTGGCCGGCGTAGAGGTGGAAGCCGCCCTCGCGGCCCTCTACGGCGGCGCGGGAGACCTTTTCGAGCTCGGCCGCGAGGGTCGAGTCGCCGGCGCGAGTGTAGGCATCCGTATTGATCTCGAAGCCGGCGACCCGGCCGCCTAAGCGTGAGAGGGCTTCGATCTGCGCCGGATCGGGATCGATGAAGACCGAGACCGCGATCCCGGCCGCGACCAGCCGCTCGGCCACCGCCGCCACCCGCGGCCCGTGGGCCACGAGGTTGAGGCCGCCCTCCGTCGTCACCTCCTCGGGCCGCTCGGGGACGAGGGTCACCTGGTCGGGGCGGACCGCGAGGGCGATGGCGACCATCTCCTCGGCGGTCGACATCTCGACGTTCAGCTTGCCGCGCACGGTCTCCCGCATGCGGTGGAGGTCCGCGTCCTGAATGTGCCGGCGGTCGCCCCGCAGGTGGACCGTGATGCCGGAGGCCCCCGCGGCCAGGGCGAGGCGCGCCGCCTCGGCCGGGTCGGGGTAGCTCGCCCGCCGCGCCTGGCGGAGCGTGGCGACGTGGTCGACGTTGACCGAGAGCCGCGCGCTCAACGCTCGATCTCCATCGCCTCGCCCCCCACGGTCTGCTCGGGCTCGCGGGCGATCAGCACCGTCCCCTGGATGGGAAAGAGGGTGCGGTGCAGCCGCTCGCCGAAGAAGCAGTTGACCTCGTAGTATCCGTCCGACACCTGGAGGAGGGTCCCCTTCCCCCCCTTCACTCCCAGGGTCTCGTTATGAATCAGCACCTCTGCCGGTAGCTCCATTCGTACCTCCGTCCAATCACTCGTCGTAGAAACCCTGGTCCTTGTACTCCTTGAGCTTCCTCTGGAGCGTCCGCAGGCCGATCCCCAGGAGGTCCGCCGCCTTAGCGCGATGGCCGGCGGTGCGCAGCAGGGTCTCGAGGATCGCCTGGCGCTCGATCTCCTCCATGGTCCGCGGCTCCCCCACTACCGACTGCACGGGGGCGCCCGTAGTCGAGAGGGCCGAGGAGTCGCGCACCTCGATCGGCAGGTCGGCCACCGAGATCTCGTCCCCCTGGGTATGGAAGACGACCACCGACTCCAAGACATTGCGCAGCTCGCGCACGTTGCCCGGCCAGGGATAGCGCGAGAGCACCTCCAAGGTCTCGGCCGAGAGCCGCTTCTTCCCCTTGCCGTGCTCCTGGCAGAAGAGGTCCAGGAAGTGCTCGGCGAGGCCCGGAATGTCGCTCGGCCGCTCGCGGAGCGGCGGGATGCGGAGAGTCACCACCTTCAACCGGTAGTAGAGGTCCTCGCGGAAGCGCCCGAGGGAGACCTCCTTTTCGAGGTCGCGGTTGGTGGCCGCGATCAGCCGGAAGTCGACGTCGATCAGATCGCTCGCCCCGACCCGCATGATCTGGCGCTCTTCCAGGACCCGCAGGAGCTTCACCTGGAGCTCGGGATAGAGCTCGCTGATCTCGTCTAAGAAGAGGGTCCCCTTGTGGGCGAGCTCGAACTTGCCGATCTTCCGCGTCACCGCGCCGGTGAAGGAGCCGCGCTCGTGGCCGAAGAGCTCGCTCTCCAGGATGTCCGGCGGGATGGCGCCGCAGTTGATGGCGAGGAAACGCTCGTTCTTCCGCGGGCTCGCGCGATGGAGGGCGTTGGCCACCAGCTCCTTGCCGGTGCCGCTCTCGCCGATGATCAGGACCGAGGAGCGGGTGGGGGCCACCATCTTCATCTGGTCGAAGAGGCGGTCCATGGGAGCCGACTTGCCGATGATGCTCTCGAAGCCGTAGCGCTTGTCGAGCTGCTCGCGGAGGCTCGACACCTCCTCCTTGAGCTGCTCCTTCTCGAACAGGTTCATGACCCGCTTGCGGAGCTCGTAGAGGTCGACCGGCTTGGTCAGGTAGTCGTCCGCCCCCACCCGCATGGCCTCGACCGCGGACTCGATCGAGCCGTAGCCGGTGACCAAGATCACCCCGAGGTCGATCTTCCTCTCCCGCACCTCGTTCAAGAAGGCGATCCCGTCCATGCCGGGCATCCGCAGGTCGCAGACCGCCAGGCGCGCCCCCTCGTTCTCGTCCAGGTATTCCAGGGCCTTCTTGGCGTCGTCGAAGGTCCGTACGGCAAGGCCCGCGCGCTCGATGGCGATGGCCATCGACTCACGCGAGCCGGTCTCGTCGTCGATCACTAGCACCAGGGGCTTGTCCATTGCCCGCCATTTTGGCACATTCCGGGCTGGCGGTCGATGGGCGTGCCCGACAGGCGCCTGGCATAGACTCTAAGGTCGAACCATGCCGCAGCTCTCCCTCGAACGCCAGCCCCCCCGTCCGGGCCCTTCAACCCTCGAGGGGACCCTGGAGCGGGTCGTCTTCGCCAACGAGGAGAACGCCTGGAGCGTCGTGCGGCTCACCGTGGCCGGACAGATGGCGCCGGTGACGGCGGTCGGCAATCTCCTGAGAGTCCGGCCGGGGGAGAACCTGCGCCTGTCGGGCGAGTGGATCACCGACCCCAAGTATGGCCGGCAGTTCAAGGTCGAGGCCTACCAGACGATCACCCCGAAGACCCTGGACGGCATCGAGCGTTATCTGGGCTCGGGGCTCATCCGGGGGATCGGCAAGGTCATGGCCTCCCGCCTGGTCGCCCGCTTCGGCATGGAGACCCTGGAGGTCATCGAGCACCAGCCCGAGCGCCTGGCCGAGGTCGGCGGGATCGGCCCCAAGCGCCGGGGCGACATCCAGAAGGCCTGGATCGAGCAGCGGGAGACCAAGGAGGTCATGGTCTTCCTGCAGTCGCACGGCATCGCCACCGGCCACGCGATCAAAATCTACAAGCGATACGGCAGCGAGGCCATGGCCGTCCTGCGCCAGGACCCCTACCGGCTGGCGACCGACATCCACGGCATCGGCTTCCAGAGCGCCGACCGCATCGCCGCCGCCCTCGGCACCGCCAGGACCGCCCCGGAGCGGCTCGCGGCCGGCGTCCGCCACCTGCTCGGCGAGGCCGCCGACCGCGGCCACGTCTTCCTCCCCCGCCCGAAGCTCGTCGAGGAGGGGCAGCGTCTCCTGGAGGTCGAGCCGGGGCTCCTCGGTAACGCCGTCGACGCCCTCGCCGCCGCCGGCGAGGTGGTGGTCGACACCCTCGCCGATGCCCCGGAGGAGGCGCGGGAGGCGGTCTACCTGAAAGCCCTCCACGCCGCGGAGACCGGGGTGGCGAAGAGCCTGCGCGCCCTCCTCGCCCGGCCGGACCTGCCCTTCGACATCGACCCCGAGCGGGCCGTCGCCTGGTTCGAGAAGCGCGAGACCCTGAGCCTCGCCCCCGCCCAGCGCGAGGCGATCCGCCGCGGCCTGACCTCGAAGGTGCTCGTCATCACCGGCGGACCGGGGACCGGGAAGACCACTCTCGTCCGCGGCATCTTAGCCATCCTGGAGAAGAAGGGGCGCACGGTATTCCTCGCCGCTCCCACCGGCCGCGCCGCCAAGCGCCTGGCCGAGGCCACGGGGGGCACCGCCGCGACCCTCCACCGGCTGCTCGAATTCGATCCCCGTTCGCGCGCCTTTGAGCGCGACCGCGACCGCCCGCTGGGCTGCGACCTCCTGATCGTCGACGAGGCCTCGATGCTCGACACGGTCCTCGCCTACCACCTCTTGAAGGCGGTGCCCAACGGCGGCCGGCTGATCTTCGTCGGGGACGTCGACCAGCTCCCCTCGGTCGGCCCCGGCCGCTTCCTGGGCGACCTGATCCGCTCCGGGACGATCGACGTCGTGCGCTTGAAGGAGATCTTCCGGCAGGCCGGAGAGAGCGCCATCGTCGTCAACGCCCACCGCATCAACCGCGGCGTGCTGCCGCTCTTCCCGGGCGAGGGCGAGCTCAAGGTGGCGGCGAGAGACTTCTTCTTCATCGAGCGGCAGCGCCCGGAGGACGTGCTGGAGACGGTGACCGAGCTCGTCGCCCAGCGCATCCCGGCCGGCTTCGGGCTCGATCCGGTGGAGGAGATCCAGGTCCTCTCCCCCATGAACCGCGGCACCCTCGGCACCCAGAGCCTCAACGCCGTCCTCCGCGAACGGTTGAACCCGCCGCCGCTGACCGGTGGGGCCAGCGGCCCCCATGGGTTCCGGGTGGGCGACAAGGTGATGCAGGTACGCAACAACTACGACCTGGAGGTCTGGAACGGCGATGTCGGGCGGGTGGTGGGGATCGACGAGGACGAGGGGACGGTGGCGGTCGAGATCGACGGCCGGGCGGTCTCGTACGATTCCGGTGCGCTCGACGAGCTGGTCCTCGCCTACGCCTGCACGATCCACAAGTCGCAGGGGAGCGAGTACCCCTGCGTCGTCGTCCCCCTCCACGGCCAGCACCAGATCATGCTGCAGAGGAATCTCCTCTACACCGCCCTCACCCGCGCCCGCCGCCTCGCCATCTTCGTCGGCGAGCGGAGCGCGCTCGCGGCCGCCGTCCGCAACCACCGGACGAGCGGACGGTTCACGTTGCTCTCCGAACGGTTGGGCGCAATCTGAGATGCGCTAGAATATCCATATGGCCACCGCCAAGCTCGCTGACGTCCTGGAAGCCGCCCGCGCCCTTTCGCGTGACGAGCGTCGTCGCCTAGTCCTCGAGCTCGATGCGCTCGTAGGGCAAGAGGACCGGGATGCCCAGCCGAGCTCGGAGCCTTTCGCTGCGCTCCGGGCTCTTTCCGGCACGGCTCACTCCAGCTTCACCGACCTTTCGACGAACAAGTACGCACACGTTGCCGCCGCGCTTGACCCCAAGGGTTGAGCCGAGGTGAAGCGCGTCTTCGTGGATACCGGCGGGTTCGTAGCCCTGCTGGTGGCGGAAGACGAAATGCACGCCCGCGCGAACGCGATCTTCGCATCCGCCGCGCGTGATCGCTGGAGGCTCGTGACCACGAACGCCGTTGTTGTCGAGACCTACTCGGTGCTCTTAGCACGGGCGCGAAACGGCCGAGGCGCGGCCATCGCGTTCCTCAATGCAGCAACGGCAGGGGCATCGCAGGGCCTCCTCGTGGAGCGGGTTCGCGCCGAAGACGAGAGCAACGCCATCACACTGCTACGGGCGCATTCCGACAAGGATTACTCGCTGTGCGATGCTCTCAGCTTCGTCATGATGGAACGGCTTGGAATTGGCGAAGCGATCGCCTTCGACCGGCATTTCCGGGAGTATGGGCGCTTTACCATACTGCGCTAAGCCAAGAGCTACCCGGCGATGACTGTCGACCTACCTGGCGGTGACTGCCGTCCTGCTGGCGATGACCGCCGATCGAGGGGCAGTGACCGCCCCTATCCAGGCGACGACCGCCGCACTGCTGGCGAGGACCGCCGACCTACCTGGCGATGACCGCCACCCTACCCGGCGATGATCGCCGTACTGCCGGCGACGACTGTCAGATTGCCGGCGACGACCACCAGACTGCTGGCGAGACCGCCACCCTACCTGACGGTGATCGCCAGACTGCTGGCGATGACCGCCAGACTGCCGGCGATGACCGCCAGACCGACTCCTTTCAAGAAAGCGCGCCCTACGGCGCCGGCTCCCAGGGCTCCCGCGGCGGCTCGATCGGCGCTGGCGGCACTGGCGGGGATACCGGCGAGGGCGGCAGGGGCTCGGCCGGGATCAGCGGATAGGCCGGCGGACGGCGGAAGCCACGCTCCCAGCGGTCGAGGACGAAGGCGCCGAAACCCACCGTCCAGGCGCAGTACTGGACGATCCCGCCGAGCACGAGGAAGAGCACCGCGAGGACGTTCACGAAGGGCGCGAGATCGAGCAGCCGCCCGATGAGGGCCATGCCCTCGATCGCCAGCACCCCCAGGAGCGCCGCGGCGAAGGGGCTCCCGAAGTTCCGCTCGAAGCGCGACTCGAAGAGCCGGCCGACGCGGTAGGCCACGGCCGTGAAGCCGACCAGGGCCGCCACGATCAGGCCCAGGAAGAGGAAGGGGTAGAGCAGGATGATGGCGCAGCCGACGATCGAGATGATCAGCACCAGGGTGAGGACCAGGAGGAGCGGCAGGAAGAAGATCTGGGAGAGGAAGCCGACGAGACCGGCCTTCCAGGGCTCCGCCACCACCCGCGCGTCCAGCCGCTCGACCATCGGCCTCGCCACCAGCAGGACGAGGCAGACGAGGAGGGCCAGCAGCATCACCGACATCACCCGGCCGACGAAGTGGAAGGTGCCGCGGAAGGGCCAGACGTCGACGTGGACGTTGCGATGCCGGCCGGACATCACCTCGCCCGGCGAGACCTCGGTCTTGGCGCCGTGGATCTTGGCCCCGGGGGCGGCGTCGATGTGACCCAGGACGCAGGTGACGTCGCCGCCCACCTCCGCCTTCGGACCGAGGTGGACCGAGCCGGCCACCGCGCTCACCCCGCCGCCGACCTTGCCGTTGATCGTGGCCGAACCGCCGATCGCGCTGACGTCGCCGGTCGCCTCGCCGTCGATATGGACCGGCCCGCCGATCGCCACCACGTCCTCGGCGATCTCGTTCGCCTCGACCCGCACGCCGCCGCCCACCCGGACCCGCGGACCGGTGCTGACGGAGGTCGGGGCCGGCGGGGGCGAGGGTGGCTCGGGAGGCTCCGGCGGCGCGGGCGCCTCGGTCTCCTCGCCGTCGGCCGGGGTCGGCACGGTCGTCTCGGGCTTCGCCGCCGGCTTGGGAAGGTCGCCGGTGACCTTCGGAACGCTGGCGGAACCGGTTCCCTCCGCCTCCGTGGCGGAGAGGCCGAAGAGCTGCCGCCGCTCGACCGGCGGGAGCTCGGAGAGCTGGAGGACCGCCGGGGCATCGTCGCCCAGCCAGGCGCGCAGGACGCTCGGAGTCACGGTCTCGCCGTTGACGGCGATGTTGCCCTCGGCGAGCTCGATGGTCTTCACCCCGACCTTCGAGGTGCGCGGCTTGAGCAGCAGGCCGCCGCGGACGGGGAGCACCTCGTAGAGCTTCTGGATCGACTGCCGGAGCTGGGCGCGCTCCGGGGTGGCGCTGCTGGCGTTCGCCGCCGCCGGCCGTGGCCGGAGTTGGGCGGCCGCGGGCAGGGCCAAGGGCAGGAGGGCGATCAGGCCGAGGGCAAAAAACGAGATCCGCCGCCAGTGGCGGGCTCTCGTGGAGCGTGCGGAATCAGATGGGATCCACATAGGTCCAGTTCCTCTCACGTTGGATGAGATCGCGGAGCAAGCGCAAGGCCAGGGCCGAGACGAGGAGGCAGGCCCCCATCGCGGCGGCCACGGCCGGGGATTCGAGCGGCGTCATGAGACTGCGGGAAAAGGCGGCGAGCCAGCGCCCGAAGCGCAGGCCGGAGATCACGTAGCCGCTCGCCTCGGTCAGGGCATGGGCGGCGGCCGGCGCGAGGAGGGCCGGGCGCAGGGCGGCGAGGAGCGCGGTCAGGGCGGTCAGGAGGAACGGCAGGCCGAGCGCCGCCGCCACCAGGCCGAGCGCGAGGCCGGCCCGCCCCCAGGGAGAGCCCAGGAAGGCGGGCAGGAAGGCCGCGGTCCGCGCGGATCTCCGGGCCGGCCTTGCCGGCTTCGCCGCGAGGATCACCCGGTCGGCAAAACCGGCAGCCGGGGCGTAGAGGGGGAGCGCGGCGAAGAGAGCCGTCAGAGCGGCCTCCGCGGCATCGTCATCCGCGCCGTCCTCCTCGGCTCTCAACCAGCGGTCCAGCAGATCGTCGTCCGGTCGCTTCATGGTCCTCTCCTCATGCCCCACTACGAGGGTGCGCCGCTTCCGGTTTCGGGTGCCCAGCCGCGGGCCCGCATCGTCACCGCGAGCTCTTTCCGCGCCCGGTGGAGGTGGGTCTTGATCGTCCCCAGCGGCAGGCTCATGGCTTCGCTGATCTCCTCATAGGACAGCCCCTCCTGGTAGCGCATCACCACCGCCTCCCGGTACTCCGGGCGGAGGGCGGAGATGGCGCGATCCAAGTCCCGCGCCAGGTCGCCCCGCTGGGCCGCGGCCTCCGGGCTCTCCCCCGCCGGATTGACGAGGACGGCGGCCCACCCGCCCCGCTCGTCGTCCCCGCCCTCCAGGGAGACGAGGTCGGGGGAGCTCCGGCGCAGGTGGTCGATGGTCGTGTTGTGGGCGATCTTGAACAGCCAGCTCCCGAAGCGCCGCTCCGGGTCGTAGGTGTCGAGCCGGCGGTAGGCCTTGACGAAGACGTCCTGGGCGAGCTCCTCGGCCGTCCCCGGGTCGCGCACCATGCGGAGGACGAGGGTGTAGACCGGCCGCTCGAAGCGGCGCACCAGCTCGCGGAAGGCCTCCTCGGACCCGGCGCGGGCGCGGAGGGCCAGGCCGGCTTCGATCGCTCTCTCATCCACGAGACCTGGTACGGGCCACCTCCCCGCGGGTTTGCACTACGAATCCGTTAGACTTGAGGTGCTCAAAGCCCAAGCTCACCCTCAACGGGAGGATCCTCCAGATGCGAACCTGTCGCGCCACGTCCCTCGCCCTGCTGCTCGCAGCCACCCTGGCGGCCGTCCCGGCCTCCCCCGTCCGCGCCGCCAGTCTGGCCGGCATCACCCTGCCCGACAAGGTCGATGCCGGCGGCCAGAGCCTGGTGCTCGACGGCCTCGCCCTGCGCTCGAAGTTCTTCATCAAAGTGTATGTCGGCGGGCTCTATCTAGCGCACAAGGAGCACGACGCCGCCAAGGTGCTGGCCGAGGACGCCCCGCGCCGGATGGTCCTCTCCTTCCTCTACAGCGTCAAGGCCGGCCAGATGTGCGACGCCTGGAAGGAGGGCCTGGAGGACAACAGCCCGCGCGCCGGAGCCGAGGTGAAGAAGGCGTTCGCCACCCTCTGCGGTTACATGGAGGACATCCCCAAGGGGCAGACGATGACCTTCACCTACCTCCCCGGCCAGGGGACCGCGGTCGAGGTCAACGGCAAGCCCAAGGGCACCCTCCCCGGCAAACCGACGGCCGACGCCATCCTCGGCACCTGGATCGGCCCCAAGCCAGGCCCGGGAGAGGACTTCAAGAAGGGGGTTCTGGGGAAGTAGGTCCCCACACACAAAAAAGGAGGAGCGCTATCGGGAACGCTCCTCTTGGGAGGGATGAGAGGAGGATTTACCTCCCCGCTGAGAAGAAGATTAGAGGACTCATAGCTATTTGTCAATAGGGTATCTCACCCTTGCGGCAGATTACGAAGCCCGCGAGTAGAGAATGCCCAGGATGGCGAGCCCAAGGAGCACCCGGTAGACGACGAACGGGGTGAGGCTCTGGCGGCGGAGCCAGGCGAGGAGCCAGTCGATCACCAGGTAGCCGACGGCCGCGGATACCGCGATCCCCACCACCATGGGCACGAGCGCGCCCTGGGGAACCCCCGCCTTGAACAGCTTCCAGCCCTCGAAGAGGGCGGCGAGGCCGGAGACCGGGATCAGGAGGAGGAAGGAGAAGCGCGCCGCGGCCGGCCGGCTGAAGCCGAGGAGGAGGGCGGCGGTGATGGTGATCCCGGAGCGCGAGGTGCCGGGGACCAGGGCGAGGGCCTGGGCGGCGCCGATCACGACCCCGGCGATAATGCCGACGTCCTTGATCTCCCGCCACTTGCGGCCCATGCGGTCGGCGACGAAGAGGAGGAGGCCGAAGCCGATCGAGGTGCCGGCGATGAGGAGAGGGTTGCGCGCCTGGGTCTCGGCCAGGTGGTGGAAGGCGAGCCCGAAGAGGCCGGCGGGGATGGTACCGGCGATGATCCCCCAGCCGAGCTTCCTCGGATCGAAGTCGCCCCCGGGGGGGAGCCTGCCGGAGAAGAAGCCGGAGATCAGCTCGGCGACGTCGTTCCGGAAGTAGAGGAGCGCGGCCAAGAGCGTCCCGACATGGGTCGCCACGTCGAAGGCCAATCCCTGGTCCGGCCACCCCAGGAGATACGGGATGAGGATCAGGTGGGCCGAGGAGCTGACCGGGATGAATTCGGTCGCCCCCTGGACGATGGCGAGGATGATGGCGTGGAAGATGGGCATGGCTCTCCTCGGGGTGCCCGGCGCGGGCGCGGCGATTGTATATACTTCGCCCCCGATATGGACACTCTGCTCGTCACCGGCGGCGCCGGGTTCATCGGCGCGAACTTCGTGCGGCTCCTCCTCACGGAGGAGCTGGAGGTCGGCGCCAGGGTCGTCGTCCTCGACAAGCTGACCTATGCCGGCAGCCTGGAGAACCTCGCCGGTCTCCATGACCCAAACGCGCCGCGCCTGATCTTCGTGGAGGGCGACATCGCCGACCGCGGGACCGTGCGCCGGCTGCTCGCCGAGCACCGCCCCACGGCGGTCGTTAACTTCGCGGCCGAGAGCCACGTCGACCGCTCGATCGAGGACGCCTCGGCCTTCGTCCAGACCAACATCGTGGGCGCCTTCGAAATGCTGGAGGCGGCGCGCTTCCACCGGGCGGGCCTCCCGGAGGCCGAGGCCCGCGCCTTCCGCTTCCTCCACGTCTCGACCGACGAGGTCTACGGCAGCCTGGGGGCGACCGGCCTGTTCTCGGAAACCACCCCGTATGCGCCGAATTCTCCCTACGCTGCCTCGAAGGCCGCGGCCGACCACCTGGTGCGGGCCTACTTCCACACCTACGGCCTGCCGACCCTCCTCACCAACTGCTCGAACAACTACGGCCCCTACCAGTTC
>JAXDLD010000413.1:0-2724 GCA_034666805.1 Acidobacteriota bacterium | reverse complement strand
GCGCGCACCGCCGGCCCCACCCGGCTGCTGCGGATCGGCAAGACCGACCTCCTGCAGGTGCTCGCCGACAACCCGGGTCTGGAGCTCCGGTTCCGGGCCGAGATCATCCGCCGGCACGGGGTCAACGTCTCGTCTCTCCTCGGGCTCGCCGGGCAGCGCGACGTGCGCATCCGGCTCGGGGTGCCGGCCGACGCCAGCTTCGACGACGGCACCCGGGTCGAGCTGACCCTGGAGAACCTGTCGCTCGGCGGCGTCGCCGTCTCCGGCCTCGCGGGCGGCTGGCCGAAGGGGCAGCGCACCCAGTTCGCCCTCGCCCCCCGCGGCCAGTCCCCGATCCTCGACGTCGCCGGCACCGTCACCTGGCGCGAGGGGGATGCCGCCGGGGTCGCCTTCGACGCCCTGCGGCCCGGGGAGGAGGCGATCATCTACCGGGCCCTGCGGCGGTTCCTCGACATCCGGACGTAGGGCGGCAGGGGGGCGCCGCCCGCGGGTCCGTCCGCCCTCTAGAGAGGACTTCCCCAGGTTCTACTTCCGCTCCGGAAACTTGGTGGCCCTGTCCAGGGACTGCGCTTCGCGGTCGCCGGACTCGATAACAAGATAAGGAGACAACGTCTTCGAGACCTGGACTCCGTCTCCGGTGCCGCACCGTCGATGTCGAGCACCGGGACCGAGACATCCAGTCCCGGGAACGAGGCTCGGAGTCCCCCGACGTAAGACCCGGGGTCCGGGACGTAGAGTCGCCGTCCCGTCACCGCGGTTGGACTCCAGGGTTGAAGGCCGCCGTCCCGGGGCTGCGATCTCAAGTCCCGGCACCGCGACTCCAAGCCGCGGGACGGACACTCCGAGTCCCGCGACCCCAACCGCCATCCTGGGACCCCGACCCTTGGCCGGGGGGCGGCGATTCGTCATCCCGGGATCACGACGTCGAGTCCGGGGACCACGACCCAGAGCCGAGGGACGACGGCCTTTCTCCCTGGCGGAGGACCGAAGTCCCGGGGCCATGAACCCAAGTCCCGGCGCTCCGTTTTCGAGTCCCCATGCCGAGACCCGCAATAGCGGCAGCCAGAGCTTTGTCCAAGTCTCTGTCTTCAAGTTTCGGTACCGAGAGCCGAGATAGCGGTCCCCAGAAGCGTTGTCGGGGGACCCTGTCTTTGAGCCGCGGTACCGCGAGCCGAGATGGCGGTGCCCAAGGCATTGTCCGGGACTCTGTCTTCGAGTCTCGGTGCCGAGACCGGTGAGAGCGGCGCCGAAAAGCGCGCGCTTCCTCGACATCCGGACATGGGGCCCAATCCGGATTTCCTCGCCCCGTCACCCCCGCGGCAGCGTCAGCTCCGCGAGCACGCCCCCTTCTGGGCGGTTGGTGACGCGGATCGTTCCGCCGTGCGACTTGGCCACCTCCCGCACCAGGTTGAGCCCCAGCCCGGTGCTCTTCTTCCCGGTGTCGGGACGGCCCAGCGAGTAGAAGCGGTCGAAGATCCGGCCGAGCGCGTACTCGGGGATGCCCGGCCCTGAGTCGGTCACCGCGATCGTCACCCGGTCGCGTTCCTGGGTCACCGTCACCTGGACCATGCCGCCCCTGGGGCTCCACTCGATCGCGTTCTGGACGAGGTTTTCGAGCGCCTGATGAAGGAGGAAGGGGTTGCCGGCGAGAGTCAGCCGTTCCGGAGCGGCGATCTCCAGCCGGAGGTCCTTGCCGGCCAGGAGGGGCTCATGGCTCTCGGCCACGGTGCGCACCATGGCGTCGAGCTCCACCGGCTCCATCTCCGGCTTCTCGCGGCGGTTCTCGAGGAGCGCCAGCTCCAGCATGCGATCGACGATGCGCGCGATCCGCGCGGCTTCGGTGCGGATGTTGGCGATGAAGCGGGCCCGCTCTCGCGCGGGCATCTCCTCCTGCAGCAGCTCGGCCGCCCCGCGGATCGCCGAGAGCGGGCTTTTCAATTCATGGGTGAGCGTCTGCACGTACTCCTCCGCGTACTGCCGCCCTTCGAGCGCCTCCTGCATGCGGCGCAGAGCCTGGCCCAAATCGGCGATCTCGGTCCTCCCGAGCCTGGGGAAGGGCGGGTGCTTGCCCAGCCGGATGCCGTCCGCATAGCGGGCGAGGCGGTCGATGGGCCGGGTCAGCAGGTAGGAGAGGGCGAGGCTCAGGAAGGCTGCGACGCCGATCGTCAGGAGGCCGGCGCGCACGAAGGCGGGCCGTGCGAGCTGGAGGAAGGCGTCGATGCTCGCGGTCGGCTCGACGACGGTGAGCACCCCGCTCACCCGGCCGTCCTGGTGGAGCGGCGCGGCGACGTAGAGCGAGGTCGAGAAGGGATCGTGGGGATTTCTCAGGGTGGCGCGGGCGCCGTACTTCCCGGCAAGGGTGCGCTTGACGTCGTGGAAGCGGCTGTAGTCCTCGCCCACCGCCTTGGGCTGCCGGGTATCGAAGAGGACCCTGCCCGTGGCGTCGGTGATGTAGAGGTCCAAGTCCACGGCCCTCTTCTCGAGATCGTAGATGTGGGCGGAGAGCCGCCGGGAGTAGGCCCGGTCGAGGGTCGCCGCGAGATCGGCGAAGGTGAAATCCGGCCGCGCCATCTCCCGCTCGGTCAGGCTCGCGAGGAGGTTGGCGGCGTCGACGAGCGGCTCCTCCATGCTCTCCAGGTAGCGCGTGCGGAGGGTCGACCAGATCCAGTTGGTCGTGAAGTAGAGGCAGACCGCGAAGATCGCGAGATAAAGAAGGAAGATCCG
>JAXDLD010000412.1:0-3860 GCA_034666805.1 Acidobacteriota bacterium | reverse complement strand
GCTCTCCTCCGTCATCAAGGAGGTCGACGACTACAAGTCGAAGAAGGGCGAGCTCGAGCGCAAGATCAAGGTGATCAACGACCTGAAGCTCAACCAGCGCGGGCCGGTCAAGGTGATGGACAACATCTCGCGCTCGCTCCCGGAGCTCCTCTGGCTCGACCACCTGACGATGAGCGCCAGCACGATCGAGATCGACGGCCGCGCCTTCAACACCAACGCCGTCGCCAACTTCATCGAGAACCTGGACAAGGTGCCCGAGTTCGGGGAGCCCACCTTGAAGGACACCCAGGAGCAGGCCGGCGGCGTCTATAAATTCGTCATCAACCTCAACTACTCCTTCACGCCCAAGGAAGACAAATCCGGCAAGTCCGGCAAGTCGGCCGGCGGTCCCGCCGGCAAAGACGGCAAGGACGCCGGCAAGGCTGTGAAGGGTCCGGCTCCGGCTGCGGCGCCGACTTCGGGATAGGAGCGACCGGTGGCCTTCAACACGGGTCTCGAAGGAAAGCCCTGGTACTACGGCCTGGCCGCCGGCGTGGCCGTGGGCGGAATCCTGTTCGGCCTCGGCTATTGGCAGCTCATCATGCCGATGGACGACCAGATCGCCGGGCAGAACACGAAGCTCCAGGAGCTGCAGAACAAGATCCAGGAGGGGCGGACGGCGAAGGCCCAGCTCCCCAAGTTCCGCGAGGAGGTGCGCCAGCTGGAGCTCGAGCTCGACAAGCTCCTGCGCATCCTGCCGGCGCGGCGCAACACCCCGGACCTCCTGCGCCGCATCCGCTCGCTCGCCGAGCAGGGCGACTTCACGCTCAAGAGCTTCACCCCGGGCTCGCTCTCGGACAAGGATTTCTACAGCGAGTGGCCGATCGACATCCACGTCGAGGGGACGTACCACAACCTCGCCCTGTTCTTCGATCGCATCAGCCACTTCTCGCGCATCATCAACGTCGAGGACCTGAAGATCGACGCCAGCGAGGCGAAGGGGCTGCACACCATCGCTTCCAATTTCAAGGCCAAGACCTTCGTCTACAAGGAAGCCTCCGAGCCGGCGAAGCCGGAAGCGGGCAAGGGCAAGAGCTCCGTCCTCGCAGGGGTTCCCCCGCCGGGCGGTCCCGACGCCCCTCCCGGTCCGCCCAAGGCCAAAGGAGGTCCGGAGTAGCCATGAACCGTAAGACGATCCGTTGGGCGCTCGCCGCGCTCGCCCTGCTGCTGTTCGGTCTGGTGGCGTCCGCCCAGACCCCCGCCGAGCTCGCGCGGCAGAAGAAGCGGGAGCGCCAGCACAAGGGCCAGGCCGGCGCTCCCAATACGGCCAGCTCCCCTAACGCCCCGGGCGCTCCCGGCACGCCGGCCCCCAGGGGCGTGGTGCCGCCCGGCTCGTCCCCGCTGACCCGGGGATCCGCGGCGGGAGGGCCGGCGACGGCCACTCCACCGGGTCCAGCGCCGGGCACTGCCACCGGCACGCCCCCGGCCCCGAGATCGGCCGGCGCCCCGGGCGCTCCCGACTCCGGCCAGGGGGTGCTCCCCGGCAGCACGCCGCCGCCGGCGCTCGGCGACATCGACCAGATCCTGGAGGGGGAGGAGGCGGTCCTCTCCGGCAACGGCTACTCCTACGACCCGGGGAACCGGCGCGACCCCTTCAAGTCGCTGCTCGCCGCCCCCGACCGCCAGGAGTTCCGCGGTCCGCGCCCGGAGGGGGTCCCGGGGCTGCTCATCGACGAGATCGACCTGACCGGCGTTTTCAAGACCTCGCACGGGTATGTCGCGCAGGTCAAGGCCGCGAACCAGGCCAAGAGCTATCTATTGAAGGAGGGGGACCAGCTCTACGACGGCGATGTGGTCTCCATCAGCCACAAAGAGGTGGTCTTCAAGCAGACCGTGCAGGATCCGACAGCCTTGAAACCTTTCCGTGAGGTGGTCAAGACCTTGAGCCCGTAGGGCCGGTCGAGGCCTTTAGGAGGTCCCGAAAGGGAGGCGAGAGCCATGGGAGATGTTGTCATGCATAGACGGAGCGCTCTTGGGCAGCTCTTGATCGCTACGGCAGTCGCCGGCGCGGTGGTGATCGGCTGCGCCGCAGCCGTCCAGGCCCGGACCCGCAGCACGGCGTCTGCGAAGCAGGCACCGGCCGCGACGACGCCGATCCAGATCCGCTCGCTCGAGATCCGCGAGGGGGCGCCGGAGGTCTATGTCGACCTCAAGGCCAGCGCCGCACCGGTGTGGACGAGCTACCGCAACGCCCAGGGGCAGGTGGTGATCGAGCTGCCCAACACGGTGCCGTCGGCGGCGGTCGCCGATCTCGCGCCGGGGGACGGGCTGGTCTCGTCGCTCAAGGTGCAGCGCGAGACCGACGGCAACCGGCCCTTGACCCGCCTGGTGGTCGAGACCCGCCAGGAGGTCGAGCATACGGTGACGGCCGACAACCTGGAGCTGCACGTCCGCCTGAGCCCGGTCGAGGGCGAGAAGCACGCCGCGCTCGCCCCGGCTCCGGCGCCCGCTCCGGCGCCCGCCCCTGCCAAAGTCGAGCAGGAGCCCGCTCCGCCGCCGCCGCCTCCCGTTCCGACCGCTCCGGCTTCCGCCGAGACCCCCGCTCCGCCGCCGGTCAGCGCGGCTCCGGCCGGGACCCCGGACCAGCCGATGGTGGCTCCGGCGCCCAAGGGCACGGCGGCCACCCGCCTGGACGGCATCGAGGTGCTCTCCTCCGGCACCGGCGCTGTCGTCAAGATCGCCGGCGACGGCGAGTTCCCCTACCAGACTTTCGCCTTGAGCGATCCGGCGCGCTTCGTGATCGATCTTTCGGGCGTCCAGAACCGCAGCTCGCGCTCGACCGTCGCCGTCGATCGCGGGGTCGTGCAGCGGGTGCGGGTGGCCCAGTTCAAGCCGATGCCGCAACCGGTCGCGCGGGTGGTCTTCGACCTCCGCCGCGGGACGGTGCCGCACATCGAGCGCACGGCGCAGTCGCTGGTGGTGTCCTTCGCGAGCCCGGGCTCGGCGGCCACCGACAGCTCGCCCTCCGTGAGCGAGGCGCCCGCCCCGGCCCCGGCCGCTCCGGCCGCGGCGCCGAAACCGTCCTCCGCGCCCGCCGCGATACCGGCGGCAGCGCCGGCTGCGGCGAGGTCGACAACGTCGACGACATCGACGACGTCGGCGACCGTGACGACAGCGGAGACGTCGGCGAAGCCCGAGCCCCTGCACGGCACGGAGATCGCCGTCAGCCCCTCCGAGCCTCCTCCTCCTCCGGCCGCGAGCCGGACCGGCCGGAAAGCGGCCAAGGGGCGCAAGGGCCACCCGGCTTCCGCCTCGGCGACCCCGGCGAAAGAGACCATCGTCGTCTCGCCGTCCGGTACCGTGCCCGCCTCTCTGTCGGCGAGCGCCGGCGACCCGCCGGCGGCGTCCACCGCGAAGGCCGTCAACTCCGGCAACGCGACTTCGGCGGGCACCGTGACCTCCGTGTCGACGCCCAACATCAAGGCCTCCTCGTCGAGCCGCAAGAGCGACGGCCTGACGGTCGCGTCCTCGGCCCCCGTGGCCTCCGCCACCGGCCCTTCTTCAGCCAAGCCGCAGCAGCCGAGCGACCTCCAGCTCAACCGTACGCCCGGCACCTCCGGCGCCGCCATGGGGGGGACGGCCTCGCCGACCGACAGCTTCGCCGCCCAGACGGTCGGCCAGCAGGGCGAGCGGACGTACGTCGGCGAGCCGATCGACTTGAAGGTGACCCACGCCGACGTCACCGACGTGCTGCGCACCTTCGCCCAGCTCTCGGGGCTCAACATCGTTGTCCAGCCCGGGGTCAGCGGGACGGTCACGGCCGAGATGGAGAACGTCCCCTGGGACCAGGCGCTGGAGCAGGTCCTGAAGATCAACAAGCT
>JAXDLD010000411.1:0-2737 GCA_034666805.1 Acidobacteriota bacterium | reverse complement strand
AGGGTCTCACTCGAGACGGCCACGGCCCGCCGCTTGAAGCCGCCCAGGCCGCCAGACCCGGGCGCCGCAGGATGCATGCTGTCACCTGACACTGTCTACTCCTTCAGCGCGACCCGCCGCCGACAATATTCAAATGAATTTTGATCCATAAACCAGCGGCCAGTATACCAAATCCCGCTGCGGAAAGGTCATCAGGCGGGTCGATGACCCCGCGGGCCTCCGAGCTCTTGAGCGCTCGTCCCGCACTTCCGGTTTGGAACGCCGTGCACGCTATACTGGGTCAAAATGTGGCGGTACAGAATCGGCATCCTGGGAGGCTTGGGACCTTACGCTCACATCGAGTTCGAGAGGTGCCTGCTGGCGGCCCTGGGATGCCCGGCCAACGATCAGGCCTATCCGGAGTGGATCGTCGTCTCGATCCCGCATACCCCCGACCGCACCGAGGCTCTCCTGGGGAGAGGACCCTCACCCATCCCCGCGATCCTTCAGGGGCTCGAGCGTCTCGCCTCCGGCGCGGATTTCGCGGCGATCACCTGTATCACCGCGCACGCCTTCCTCGACGAGATCCGGGCTCGCGCGCGAGTACCGATCCTCGACATGGTCGACCTGACCCTGGCGGCGGCACAAGAGCGGGCGAGCGGAGCCCGGATCGGCGTGCTCGCGACGACTGGCGCGCTCCGGAGCGGCATCTTTTCCCGGCCACGGACCTGCAGGCCCTCGGGCCTCGAGGTCCTATCCCTGCTCGATCTGCCCGGCGGGCTCGAGCTTCAGGAGGATCTCGTCATGCGTCCCATCTACGGCCCTCTCTACGGAGGCCTGCGCCGGCCCGGTGGGATCAAGTCCGGCGGCGACCGGGATCCGGAGAGCGGAATCCCCCATCGCGCGACCCTGACGGCGGCGGTCCGCGCGCTCGCCGATGCCGGGGCCTCCTGCGTCATTACGGGATGCACGGAGATCCCTCTCGCGCTCGGCCGCGATCCCGTTCACGGTACCCTGCTGCTCGACCCCTTGGAGGTCGCGGCCCATGCCGCCATCCGCATCGCGCGCGGCCAGCTATCCCTGCCCTGAACGGGGACTTTCCAGATTTGAGACCCAGCGTGACTCCACAGGCGATCCACCGCGCGAGCGAATCCTCCCGTCCGCTGAAGATCCTCCTCGTCCAGCCCCTCTCCTACCTCTTTTCGCCGGGTGGAGCCCACAAGGCCAATCGGCGGCTGGTGCAGGGGCTCGCCGAGCGCGGCCACCGCTGCTGGGTCGTGGCGCCGCCCACCGAGCGCGGTACCGACCCCATCGAGAGCGTGCTGGCGCGGAGCCGCGCGATCGGCGCCGAGGTCTCCCAGCGGTCCGGGGAGGCCCTCGTCCTGCGCCACCGCGGCGTCACCGTGCACTGCGCGCGCAAGGGGGTGGACCTCTGCCTGGAGGCGCTGCGGCTCCTCCGCGACATCGAGCCCGATTGGACGATCGTGTCGGAAGACTCCACCTTCCTCCTCCTCCACGAGATCCTCACCGTCCGCCCGGAGCGGGTGGTCTGCTTCGCGCACAGCCCGGCCACCCTGCCGTTCGGACCGGCCTCGTTCGAAGCCGATGCGGAGAGGACCGCCATCGTGCGGCGGGCCACCGGCATCCTCACGGTCAGCCGCTACATGCAGGATTACATCGCGCACTGGGGCGGCATGCCCGCCGAGGTGGTCTACTCGCCGGTCTACGGAGAAGGGCCCTTCGCGCGGCTCACCGCCTTCGACCGCGGCTTCGTGACCATGGTCAACCCCTCGGCGATCAAGGGGATCTCCGTTTTCGTCGAGCTCGCGCGGCGTCTTCCCGACGTGCCGTTCGCCGCCGTGCCGACCTGGGGCGCCACCGCCGCCGACCACGCCCTGCTCGCCGCCCAGCCCAACATCACCCTCCTTCCCGCCGTCGACGACCTCGACCAGCTCTTCTCCCAGGTGCGCGTGCTCGTCGTCCCCTCCCTCTGGGGCGAGGCCTTCGGCCAGATCGTCGTCGAGGCGATGCTGCGCGGCGTGCCGGTCCTGGTGAGCGACCAGGGCGGGCTCCCGGAGTCGAGCCTGGGGGTGGGTACCGTCGTTCCCGTTCGCAGGATCGAGCGCTACTTGGGGTATGTCGACGAGCGGAGCGTCCCCGTGCCGATCGTTCCGGAGCAGGAGGTCGGGCCCTGGGAGGCGGCCTTGAGGCGGCTCGTCGGCGACCGCTCGACCTACGAAGCGGCGGCGGCCGCCTCCCATGCCGCGGCGGAGCGCTTCGTCGCCGCTCTCGGCATCGAGCCTTACGACCGCTACCTGCGCCAGCTGTCACCCCTGCCCTCGCCCCCGCGCCGGCTCGAACGGCCGGCACTCCGCGAGAAGCTCGCCGGCATGTCGGCCGAAAAGTTGGAACTCTTGAGGCGGCGCCTCCATAAGCAGGAGCCTGCGCGGTAGGAAAGATCGCCCTTCCAGAGCCTCCGCTGACGTTTCAAGCTTCTCGGAACCCTCCCGGAGAGGCTCCGTGAGCGTCCCGAGAGCCTCGAGAAGCTCCCGGAGAGGCGCCGATGTCGTCCCGAGCCGGCGGAAAAGCGTTTCGAGCCATTGGGAATGACTCCCGAGGCATTCGCGAAGAGCCCGAAGAGCGTCCGCGAGGGTTTCGACGGGCGTTCGACCTTTCCGGAGAGGACAGAAATAGGCGCCGAGCGCGTCCGCGGGTGCATCCCTCCGAGGGAACGCCCGATCCCTCGGAGGGATGGACC
>JAXDLD010000410.1:0-5182 GCA_034666805.1 Acidobacteriota bacterium | reverse complement strand
GTGGCGGCGGGGGCCGGAGGCGCGGACCTCCTTGTCAGCGTACGTCCCGGAGGGCACCCGTTCGCCCGCCAGATCAATCTCGGCGAGGACCTCGCCCGGCTTCTCCTCGATCCGCCGGGAGCGCGTTACGCCGTCGTCGACGAGGGGCCAGGCCTCTCCGGCAGCTCCTTCGGCTGCGTGGCGGACTGGCTGGAGGACCACGGGGTGCCGCCGGAGTCGATCGTCTTCTTCCCCAGCCACCAGGGCGATCTCGGACCCCAGGGGAGCGACCGGCACCGTGGCCGCTGGAGCCGCGCCCGGCGCCTCACCGCCGAGTTCGACAGCCTCTTCCTTGCCCCGGACGCCCCGCTCTCCCTGGTGCGCGGAGCCCCCTACGAGGACTTGGGCGGCGGTCGCTGGCGCGAGCGGCTGCTGGGAGAGGAGACTCGATGGCCCGCCGTCCACCTGCAACAGGAGCGGCGGAAGCTCCTCGTCGAGGATCGTGGCCGCCGCTGGCTCCTCAAGTTCGCGGGGCTCGGGCGCTACGGTGAGGAAGCCCTGGAGCGGGCCGAAGCGCTCGCCCAGGCCGGCCTCGCCCCGCCGGTCACCGGCCTCCGGCACGGTTTCCTCGTCGGTCCCTGGCTCGACGATGCCCGCCCCTTACCCGTGGCGCCAGAGGTCGACCGCGGAGCCCTCCTCGACCAGGTCGCCCGCCACCTCGCCTTCCTCGCCGAGCGCTTCCCGGCCCCCGGCGCTCCCGGAGCCTCTCCCGGGAAGCTCCTCGACATGGCCACCTTCAACACCGAGCAGGCCCTTGGCGGTGACGTCGCCGCCGAGCTCTCCGCCTGGCGGGATCGCCTGCCCGGTCTCACGGAACGCTCGCGGCCCGCGGCGACCGACAACCGGATGCACGCCTGGGAGTGGCTTGTCCTTCCGAACGGCCAGATCCTGAAGAGCGACGCCCTCGACCATCACCGGGGCAATGACCTGGTCGGAGCCCAGGACCCGGCCTGGGACGTGGCCGGGGCCGCCGTCGAGCTGGCGCTGACTCCAGAGGAGAGAGAGAAGCTCCGCGAGCACCTCGCCCGGAGGGGGGCGACCCTGGTCACCTCCCACGAGCTTCTTTTCTACGAGGCCGCCTACCTCGCCTTCCAGCTCGGCCACCATACCCTGGCGGCGACCGCCCTGGATTCCGTCTCCCCCGCCGAGGCCGCCCGTCTCCGTTCCGCCGCCGGCCTCTACGGCGCCCGTCTCCACACCCTGCTCACGGCTCCCAGTGGGCGCGAAAGCGCAGGACCTCTTCCAGCGTCGTCCCGAAGTCACCCCTGAAGCAGACCGCCCGATCATCCACGAACACGAAGGCCGCGGGCTTCCGGTCCGTCACCTCCGACACCCACTCCGCTAGGCCGTGCTCCGCGAGCCAGGCTTCCACATGCGGCGCGTAGCGGGTGGTGAAAACGACGACCCGGAAGCCGTGCTCGTTCAAGGCGCGCAGGAACTCCGCCGCGCCCGTCCCCGGAGGGTCGCGGTGCTCCGCCCCCTGCCAACCGGTGTAGCTGTCGAGCACGCCGTTCCAGTCGACGCAGACGATGGGCCGCGGATCGGTCTCTTCGCCGTCCATCACCCCTCCTCCAGCCCTTCGAGCTCCCCCACGTCGCAGAGCAGCCGCGGCCGATCGGGGTCCGCGAGGTCGAGCTGATCCCAGGGGACCCGATAGCCGCCGGACTTCTTCCCCCACCCCAGGAGCCGCGGGAACGTCAAGAGAAAGGCCTGGACCGAGAGGCGCTCGAGCATCGCGGACCTCCCCACCAGGTACTCGGTCACCCGCACCTCCTTGCCCTTCGGCTCGGCGCGGACCTCCTCGATCCGCCCGACCGGACGCCCTTGGCGGTCGCGGACCCGCCGCCCGAGCAGGAGCTCGACCCGCACCTCGGTCCCCTTCGCCATCAGCCGGCCCCCGGGATGCGCCGGATGAGCTTCTCGCACAGCCACTCCTGCCAGAAGTACAGGCGCGATTTCTCGAAGTCCTGGTCGACCTCGACGTCGATACCCACGTCCCGCACCTTCGACCAGGGGATACGCGCCGGCCCGCCAGGGGCCTCGCCGTAGATCCGCGCCCCCAGCGCCTCGACCCAGCGCGCGAGCCGCGGATGGAGCCGGCGGGCGAGGGTGGCGGCGCCCTGCTCGATCTCCACCAGGCGCGGCGGCTGGCCCTCCTCCAACTCCAGGATCAGTCCGTCGACCTTGCCCATCCGCCGCTCCTCGGGATCGACGAGCTGCTTGTCGAGGACGTCGCGGATCAAGTCCATCAGGAGCCCCCCAGCAGTTCGAGAGGGATCGAGACCACCGCGAGGACGAAAGAGAGGGCGACGATGAAAAGGACCACGGCGTTGCTCAGCCGGCCATTGCGGTGCTCGCCCATGTAGCGCTCGTCGTTCATGAGGACGAGGAACGGCACGACGCTCAAGGGGAGGGTGGCGGCGGTCAGGGCCATCGAGAAGACCGTCAGCTTGAGCGGGTCGAGCCCGACGACGACCAGCAGCACGCCGACGACGAGAGCCAGGGTGTAGACCGAGGCGAACCCTGAGTCCTCTGCCGGTTTCAGGTCCTCCCCCCAGTTCCAGCCGAAGCCCTGGGCGGCCCGGTAGGCGATCTCGAGGGCGATTTCGAGCGCGGCGCCGAAGCAGGCGATGCCCAGAGAGGCGGCGAAGAGCCAGAACCCCCAGCGGCCGAGGACCGGGGTCAGGAGCAGGGCGATCTGGTCATAGCTGTCGAGCTGGGTGATCCCCCGCGGCCCGAAAACCCCGGCCGCCAGGACCAGGGCCGAGAGGGCGATCAAGGCGCCGAAGCTCATCCCCAGCCCGGAGACGGCGCGGTTGGTCCCCAGGTAGCTCTCGTCCCAGCGGTCCTCGATCGCCCCGGCGGAGTAGAAGAAGAAGAGGTAGGGCGAGATCGAGGCACCCAGGATGCTGACGGCGAGGAACCAGTAGTGGGCGCTCTCGCCCTGGGGCAGGCTGGGGAGGGCCCCCGCCGCCACCTGCCGCCAGGGCGGATGGAGGAGAACTGCGCCCACCACCAGGCAGAGGGTGACGAGGCCCAGGAGCGAGGCCCCCTTCTCGATCATCCCGAAGCTCCCCTTCCAGAGGAGGAGCCAGACGGCGAACCCCACCGGCAGCGCCCACCAACGGAGGGCGATCCCGGTCAGGAGCTGGAGGGCGAGGCTCACCCCGCCGATCTCCGCCCCCAGGACCAGGAGATCGACCAGGGTGACCCCCAGGAAGACGAAGGAGAAGAAGTTGAAGCCGAAGCGCTCGCGGAGAGCGTCGGTCACGGTGTGCTTGGAGACCGCCGCGAAGCGGCCGGCCATCTCGACCAGGAAAATAAGGCAGAGAGTGCCGAGGAGGACCGCCCAGACGAGTTGGAACCGGAAGGCCGCCCCCGCCTGGACCGCCGTCGAGAGCGAGCCGATCTCGAGGAAGCCGCCGATCGAGGTGACGACCCCCAGGACGATCTCCTGGGCCTTCTTCATCGCCCGCCCCCGCCGCTGTTCCTCGCCGTGGCGACAGCCCGCTCGCCGGCGGCGAGCCTGGCGAGGGCTGGAGAGAGCGCTCCGCGGTCCCGCCGCTCGACGGCGGCCCGCGCCTCCGAGACCGCCTGCCGTAGGGTGCCGGTTACGCGGCGGAGAGCATCGCCCCGGGCGGCAGGGAGGTCCTCGGCCTTGGCGAGGTCCTTCTCGGCCTCGGCGATTCCCTTCTCCGCCGCTTCGAGCGCCCGCCGGGTGTAAGGCGTGGGAACGCGACCCGCGCTCCAGGATTCCCCGGCCAGCCGCGCCGTGGCCGCCCAGGAGGTGACCGTGGTGAGGCTAGCGCTCGCGTCCTTGGCGCAGGCGGAGAGGGTCAGGAGGGGAGCGAGGAGCAGAGCTCTTCCCGCCGCTACGGCTGTAGCTTCCTTCGGCATCCCGCCTCCACGCGGCCACCCGAACCGACGACGACAAGCCGCTCTGTCCCGGCAGTTTTGCCAGATTGATGCCAGGTCAGGGCCCACCAACGAAAACGCCCGGCCGGAGCCGGGCGCTTTCAAGCTTCTGGCGACGGGTGGAACGTTTCAGCTGATCGAGTGATCGGCGTGGACCGTCCAGATGTCGCCGGAGTGGATCAGCTTGTCGAGGTCGCCGGGACCCTTCTTCGCCACCTCCTGGTGGACCTGGTCGGCGACCCGGCTCTCGTAGGTCTGGGCCTCGACGCTCCGGAACACCCCGACCGGGGTCGGGAAGTGCGGCGGTACGAGCTGCGAGACGAGGAAGGAGGTCGCCGGGTTGTCGACCGTCTCGTCCCAGACGATGCAGTCGTCGGCCGAAAGACCGTTCCCGAACTGGATGACCTCCATCTCCGTCCCCCGCATCCGGATGCCCTTGTCCTTGTTCTTGCCGAAGACCATGGGCTTGCCGTGCTCCAGGTAGAGCGTGGCGTCGTCCCGCACCTCTTTGTCCGTCATATAGGTGAAGGCGTGGTCGTTGAAGATGTTGCAGTTCTGGTAGATCTCGACGTAGGCCGTCCCCTTGTGCTGGGCGGCGCGGCGCAGGACGTCCTTCAGGTGCACGGTGAAGATGTCGACGCTCCGGGCGATGAAGGTCGCCCCGGCGCCGATCGCTAACCCAAGCGGATTGAACGGGTAGTCGACCGAGCCGCCCGGGGTCGACTTGGTCTTCTTCCCGAGCTCCGAGGTCGGCGAGTACTGCCCCTTGGTCAGGCCGTAGATCCGGTTGTTGATCATGAGGATCTTCACCCCCACGTTCCGGCGCAGGGTATGGATCAGGTGGTTGCCGCCGATCGACATGGCGTCGCCGTCGCCAGTCGCGATCCACACCTCGAGCTCGGGGCGGGAGAGCTTCAAACCCGTGGCGATCGCCGGCGCGCGGCCGTGGATCGTGTGGAAGCCGTAGGTGTTCATGTAGTACGGGAACCGGCTCGAGCAGCCGATGCCGGACACGAAGACGACGTCCTTCGGCGCGACGCCGAACTCCGGCATCAGCCCCTGCACCGCGGCGAGGATCGCGTAGTCGCCGCAGCCCGGGCACCAGCGCACCTCTTGGTCGCTGGTCCAGTCCTTGGGGGTGGTCGTCAGGACGTCGGTCACTTCGAGGCCTCCAGGTCTTGCAGCGCAGCGAGGATGTGGGCGGCGAGCTCGCCACCGGTGAACGGCT
>JAXDLD010000409.1:0-6925 GCA_034666805.1 Acidobacteriota bacterium | reverse complement strand
CACGGCGGCGCGGATCACCTGGGTGGCGCCGAGGCCGATGATGCGGTCGAAGAGGACGAGTTGGGGGGGGACCAGGGCATCGGCCGCCCGCTGGAGGAGGCGGCGCAGGCCGAGCACCAGGCCGATCGCGAAGCGCGGCGGCGGGTCGGGGAGGGGCCGGGCGTCGCGACCGCTCGCGCTCACCAGACCGGCTAGTCCTCTTCCTCGATCAGGAGCCCGAGGAGGTCCACGGTACTGACGATCCCCACCACCCGCTCCTCGCGGGTGACCAAGAGGCGATGGACGTGCTCCTCGACCAAGGTCTCGGCGAGCTCCCCGACCGGGGTGTCCTCGACCACCGTGTAGACCTGGGGCGTCATGATCTCGCGCACGGTCAGGCGGACGCCGCGGGCGACGAGACCGGCGAGCGTGTCGCGGCTCGGCCCCTCCGGCCAGGCGCTCTTCCAGAAGTCCGAGCCCTTGTGAGCGCCGCCGCTCTCGACCGCCATGGCGGCGGCGATGTCGGTGACCGAGACCACCCCGACGAGCCGGCCGGCGGCGTCGACCACGGGAGCGCCGGAGATCTCGTGCTCGACCAGGAAGTCGGCAAGCTCGGGCAGGGTCCAGTCGGCGGATGCCGCTAAGACCCGCGGGTTCATGACGTCGGCGGCGGTGATCGGCCTCATGCTCATCCGGCTCCTTTGCGTGCGGGCACGAGCCCGATGATAGCGCCCGTTCGCCGATCGGCGAGGGATGATAGAGTTTACTTCCTCAGGGAAAGGAGGTTTCATGTCGAGACGAATCGCGATGACACTGGTGCTGGGTCTGTTCGTGGTACTGGCGGGTGGGGCGGGGGTGGCGGCGTTCGCACAGGGCGCCGGTCCGGCCGCGCACGGGCCGATTTTCACGCCCAAGGATCTGACCTGGGGACCGGCGCCGCCGATCCTCAATCCGGGAGCCCAGATCGCCGTGCTGGAGGGGGACCCCTCGCAGTCCGGACCGTTCACCATCCGCCTGAAGCTCCCCGACGGCTTCAAGATCATGCCGCACTCGCACCCCACGACCGAGCACGTCACCGTGATCTCGGGGGTCATGAACGCCGCCATGGGCGACACCTTCGACAAGTCCAAGGGCGCCGTGATGCCGGTCGGTTCCTACGCGGTGCTGCCCGCCAAGATGAACCACTATGCCTGGGTCAAGGGTGCCACCATCCTCCAGGTCCACGGCGAGGGGCCCTTCCAGATCAACTATGTGAACCCTGCCGACGATCCGAGCCAGAAGGGCAAGGCGAGCGGGACGAAGCCTTAGGATTCGGAAGATCCCGCAGGTGGATGCGAGCTGGCGCTGGGGGGCTCAAGGGGTTCACCCTTGTCCCCCGCCGCCCGCCCCCCATAGGATAGGCGCCGCATGTCCACCCCCAACCGCAACTTCCTCGTCACCGGAGCCCTGGGCCAGATCGGCTCCGAGCTCGTCCCCGCCCTCCGCGCCCGCTACGGCGCCGAACGGGTCATCGCGACCGACATCCGCATGCCCCCGCGGGGGGCGAGCGAAGCCGGGCCGTTCGACTTCGTCGACACCACCAACCAGCGGCACATCCAGGAGGCGGTGCGGCGCCACGAGGTGGGGACCGTCTTCCACCTGGCAGCCCTGCTCTCGGCGGTGGCCGAGGACCGGCCGCAGGTCGCCTGGGACATCAACATGGGCGGCGTCTTCCGGGTGCTCGAGGTGGCGCGCCAGAACGGCTGCGCCGTCTTCGTGCCGAGCTCGATCGGCGCCTTCGGCCCCACCACCCCGCCCGACCATACGCCGCAGGACACCATCCAGCGCCCCACCACCATGTACGGCGTCACCAAGGTGGCGGGCGAGCTGCTCTGCGACTACTACCACCAGCGCTTCGGCGTCGACACCCGCGGGGTGCGCTTCCCCGGCATCATCTCGCACGTGACGCTCGCCGGCGGCGGCACCACCGACTACGCGGTCGACATCTTCTACGAGGCCATAAGGCACAAGCACTACACCTGCTTCTTGAAGCCCGACACCTGCCTCGACATGATGTACATGCCCGACGCGGTCAAGGCGGCGATCGACGTCATGGCGGCCGACCCGGCGCGCCTCACGCACCGCAACGCCTTCAACGTCACCGCCATGAACTTCACCCCCGAGCGCCTGGCCGAGGAGATCCGCAAGCACATCCCCGGTTTCGTCATCGACTACCGGATCGACCCCATGCGCCAGGCGATCGCCAACTCCTGGCCGAACTCGATCGACGACAGCTCCGCCCGCGAGGAGTGGGACTGGTCGCCTGCCTACGACCTCGACAGCATGACCCGGGACATGCTCTTGAACCTCGAGAAGAAGCTCACCCTGGACAGCTGACCCGGCCTCCCCGGACGAAGAAGGAGATCCCCATGCCCGCCGAACGCTTCGAGAAGGCCCTCTCGGCCGAGCTTGCCGCCTTGACAGAGCGCGGCACGCGGAAAGGCGCCGAATCGGTGATCACCCGGCTCCTGCCAGCGGGAGCCGGCCGCGGCCCGCGCTACCTCCTGGCGAGCGAGGGCGACCGCCCCTTCCTCAAGATGAACTCGAACAACTACCTGGGGATGTCGGGCCATCCGCGCGTCATCGCCGCCGAGGAGGAGACCACCCGCGAGCTCGGCGCCGGCCCGGGGGCGGTGCGCTTCATCAGCGGCACCTACGAGGTCCACGTCGAGCTCGAGCGCCGGCTCGCCGCCTTCCACGGCCGCGAGTCGGGGATGATCTTCAGCTCCGCCTACGCGACCATCCTGGGCGTCCTCGTGCCGCTCATCACGGCGGAGACCGTCCTCATCTCGGACGAGCTCAACCACAACTGCATCATCAACGCCATGCGCCTCGCCCGGCCCAAGGAGAAGCTGATCTACAAGCATCTCGACCTCGCCGATCTCGACGCCAAGCTGGCGGGCGCGGCAGGCAACCACAAGCGGGCGGTCGTCGTCACCGACGGCATCTTCAGCATGCGGGGCGACCACGCGCCCCTCCCCGAGGTCGTGGCCGTGGTCAAGAGATACGACGAGAAGTTCCCGGAGAACGCCGTCCTCGTGGTCGACGACTCGCACGGGGTGGGCGCCTTCGGCGACACCGGGAGAGGGACCGAGGAGTACACCGGGGCGAAGGCGGACGTGCTCGTCGCCACCCTCGGCAAGGCCCTGGGGGTGAACGGCGGCTACGTCGTGGGGTCGAAGACGCTCACCGACTACCTGCGCGAGACCGCGCCGACCTACATCTATTCGAACCCCATCACCTGCGGCGAGGCGGCGGCCTCGGCCGAGGCGCTCGCCATCCTCGACAGCCCGGAAGGTTTGAAGCTTCTCGAGCACCTGCGAGCCATGACGAAGCGCTTCAAGCAGGGAATCGTGGCCCTGGGCTACGAGACCCTCCCGGGCGAGCACCCGGTGGTGCCGCTCATGGTGCGCGATACGGCGACGACCACCGCCCTCGTAAAGCACCTGCGGGACCACGGCATCCTCGTCACGGGTTTGAAGTACCCCGTCGTCCCCAAGGGAGACGAAGAGATCCGCTTCCAGATCTCCGCCGACCACACGGAGGCCGACGTCGACGAGACGCTCGCCGCTCTCGCCAGCTTCGCCGGGCGGAAGTAGGGAAGGCGGGGCCGGCCGCCCATGCCCCGCCGTTCTCGAACTGCCATCGTCGAGGAGGCCCAGCCGCTCTCCCGCTCCCTCCTCTGGCGGTTGCAGCGCAATTTTTATGATCGCGCGGGGGTCCAGGCGTGGACCGAAGGGATCGTCCCGCACTACATCACCAGCAATCCCTGGATCGCCGACGCCTACGCCCAGGTGGTGCTCGGCTGGCTGCGCGACCACGCCGCGGCGGGGGCGCTCGATCCCGGGGAGCCCGTCCACGTGGTCGAGCTCGGCTGCGGGCTGGGGCGCTTCGGCTACCTCTTCCTGAACCGCCTGCTCGCGCTCCTCCGCCGCTCGTCCCTCGCGCACGTTGAGGTCCGCTACGTCCTCACCGACTTCACCGAGAGCAACCTCGACGCCCTCCGCGTCCACCCCTCGCTCCAGCCCCTGGTCGCGGCCGGGGTCCTCGACTTCGCGCGTTACGACGCCGGATCGGACCTCGCGATCGAGTTGAGCCATTCGGGTGAGGTGCTGACGCCAGAGGGCCCAACCAATCCTGTCGCGGTCATCGCCAATTACGTCTTCGACGCCCTCCCCCAGGACTGCTTCTTCGTGGGGGACGGCGGCGAGCTCGAGCTGGGCTTGGTCGCCCTCGTCTCGCCTCGGCCGGAGCCGATCCAGGACGACCCGGAGCTGCTCGACCGGCTGGAGATCCACTGGAGCCGGCGACCGGTCGAGGGCGCTCCCTACGGCGAGCCCGACCTCGACCGTCTGCTCGCCTTCTACCGCGAGCGCCTCTCGGACACGGCCCTCCTCTTCCCGGTGGGAGGCCTCCGCTGCCTGCGCAACCTCATCCGCCTCGCCGGCGGGCGCCTCCTGCTGCTCTCGGCCGACAAGGGCTACTGCGACGAGGCGATGCTCCACGGCCGGGAGGAGCCGGGGTTCGCCATCCACGGCAGCCTGTCGATGATGGTCAACTACCACGCTATCGGCCAGTTCCTGCGCCAGGAGGGGGGCGACCTCCTGCACGCGACCCCGCTCTCCACGAGTCTCCAGGTGGTGGCCGGGCTCCTGGGGGTACCGGGCGGCGGGGCCGAGACCCGGCTGGCCTTCGACGACGCCGTCGAGCGCCGCAACCCCGACGACTTCTTCAGCCTGAAGATCGCCGTCGAGTCCGGCTATTCGGACATGACCCTGGCGCAGCTCCTGGCCTGGCTTCGGCTCTCCGGCTGGGACGCGAACGTCTTCCTCGGCTGCATCCCCGCCCTCGTCACCTGGGCCGAGGCCGAGTCGACGTCCGCGACCGAGCGCGAGGACCTCCGCCAGGCGGCGCTCCGGGTGTGGGAGACCTACTTTCCCATCCGCGAGGCGCGCGACGTCGCCTTTCACGTCGGGGCCCTCCTCTGCCAGCTTGGGGACTACGCCTCGGCCCTCCCCTGTTTCGAGCGCTCGCTCGCCCTCTACGGCCCAAACTCGGCGACGCTCTATAACTTGGGGGTCTGCCACTACTCGCTCGGCCGGCTCGACGAGGCGGATGCCGCGGTCGAGGAGGCCCTGGCCGCGGAGCCGGACCTCGCGGACGCCGCGGTCTTGAAATCCGAGATCGAGGCTGCCCGTACAGCTGAACCCACCTTGAAATAATCTCAATCTCTGAGAGGCGGGGGCGAGGCGGTAGATCGAGGCCTACTGCCCTTGTATACTGAAGCCGTGCCCCAGCGAACCCTCTACTCTGTCGATCCGAACGAGCTTCCCCGGTACTCCATCGCGGAGGCGGCGCATTACCTTCGCATGTCGGACGCCACTTTGCAGAGTTGGGTCTCGGGGCGTCCCTACCCGGTCTCCAAAGGGACGCGCTGGTGGGCGGGCCTCCTCCATCGGCCCGATCCGCAGGACGGCCGCCTCTCCTTCTCCAACCTGATCGAGGCGCATGTCCTCCTCGCTCTCCGCAAGCAGTACAAGGTGAAGATGAAGTCCGTGCGGACGGCCCTCGACTACGCTCGCGAGGCGCTCGGCGAGGATCGCGTCCTCCTGAGCCCGCAGCTCCGAGTGATGCCGGGAAACCTCTTTCTCGAGCGTCTCGAAGGGCTGTTCAATCTCGGAAAGCGCGGTCAGGAGGCGATGCCGGAGATCCTCGCGGCCTATCTCCAGCGGGTCGAATGGGACCGCCAGGGGTTGCCCATGCGGATGTTCCCCTGGACCCGTATGGACTACCTCGACGCTCCGCGGACCGTGATGATCGATCCGCGGATCGCCTTCGGGCGGCCCATCCTCGAACGGAAAGCCATCAAGACCGCGGCGGTTGCCGAAAGGTTCAGGGCCGGCGAGTCGATCCACGACATTGCCGACGACTATGATCTAGAGGCTTCCGAGGTTGAAGAGGCGATCCGCTACGAAGCCCTCGCAGCCGCTGCCTGATCCCGTCTTCTTCACCGACAGAGATCTTGGCAAAACCGTTCCCCGCCTCCTGGCGGAGAGGGGATTGCTTGTCGAGCGGTATTGCGACCACTTTGCCGAGCGCAACGTCAGTGACAACCAATGGCTTCGGTACATCTGCGACAAGGGATGGGTCGGAGTCTCGCACGATTACCACATCAAGACCGATTCTGAGGCAGTCCGTACCCTCATGGAGCATGGCGGCCGTCTCTTCGTGATCCGGGGAGCGCTGAGAGCTCCTGACCTCGCGGAAGTCTTCCTCGCCGCTCTCCGGCAGGTCGATGCGATCTTGAGAGGGAACCCGAATGCCGGGTTCATCGCGACGGTCCGCCGCTCAGTCATGAAGGGCGGAATCCTGCGCGCGGAAGCTCGACTGGTCTTGACGGCGGAGGAATGGAGGGCATGAACCCTCTCATCGACGACCTGGGCCCCGCCCGAGCACAAAAAGAGCCGCCGGAGAAGGAGTCCGGCGGCTTTGGCTTGAAGCGCCTTCAATAAGTACAGTTACCGCACCCCCCCTCAGCAGAGACAAGAATCTTCGACGACTTCGAAGAGAGGCCGACGGCTGCGCTCCCCACCCCTTGCGGGACCGCCAGCAAAGGGCTACGATTCAGGCATGAACGATCCTCTGGCCAAGCCGCACACGGTCCCCGCGCCCATGGCCTTCCTCCTCATCGGGTCGGTGCACCAGCTGGAGGCCCGGCTGGAAACCGCCCTCGGGCAGGTCGGGCTGTCGCTCGCCAAGTTCGGGGTGATCGCCAAGCTGGTGGCGGCGGGGGAGCCGGTGGCCCTGGGATGCCTGGCGGAGCGCTGTAGCTGCGTGCGCTCGAACATGACCCAACTCGTCGACCGCCTGGAGGCCGAGCGCCTGGTGGAGCGGGTCTCCGATCCGG
>JAXDLD010000408.1:0-5315 GCA_034666805.1 Acidobacteriota bacterium | reverse complement strand
TCGGCCCGACCCTGGGCGGCTGGATCACCGACAACTACAGCTGGCGCTGGATTTTCTACATCAACGTGCCGGTCGGGGTGCTCTCGGTCCTCTTGACCTCGCGCCTCATCTTCGATCCCCCGTACCTGGTAGAGCGGGTCAAGCGGATGGCGGGCAAGATCCACATCGACTACGCCGGCATCGGCATGCTCGCCGTCGGCTTGGGCTTCCTCCAGGTGGTCCTCGACAAGGGCCAGGAGGAGGACTGGTTCGGCTCGCACTTCATTGTCGCCTGCTCGATCCTCTCGGCCGGGGCGCTCATCGCCGTCGTCTTCTGGGAGCTCTCGCGGGAGAACCCGATCGTCGACCTCCGGCTCTTCAAGGAGCGGAACTTCGCCATCTCGAACCTGCTCATCTTCGGCTTGGGCTTCGCCCTCTTCGGCAGCACGGTGCTCGTGCCGCTCTTCCTCCAGACGGTCCTGGGCTACAGCGCGACCGAGAGCGGCAAGGTGCTCTCGCCCTCGGGCTTCGCCGTCATGGCCATGCTGCCGGTCACCGGCTACCTCTCCGACAAGGTCTCGGCCCGGAAGCTCATCACGCTCGGGTTCATCCTCGCCGGGGGCGCCCTCTGGCTGACCTCTCACATCAATCTCACGGTCGACTACAAGACGATCACCCTCTACCGCCTCCTCCAGGGGGTCGGGATCGCCTTCCTCTTCACGCCGATCTCGACCGCCTGCTTCTCCTACCTGCCGCCGGAGAAGAGCAACGCCGCCTCGTCGCTCTTCAACCTGTCGCGCAACCTCGGGGCGAGCTTCGGCATCGCCGCCGTCACCTCGCTCGTCTCGCGCTACAGCCAGGTCCATCACAGCGAACTCGCGGCGCACGTCGCCGCCTCCGACCCGGCCTACCGCTCGATGCTCGCCGGCCTGACCCGCCGGTTGATGGCCGCCGGCTCCTCGGCCTACGACGCCGCCCGCCAGGCGCAGGGGATGATCGCCGGGCTGGTCACCCGCCAGGCCACGGCCATGGCCTTCCTCGACTGCTTCCGGATGACGGCCGTCTTCTGCTTCGCCCTCATCCCTCTCTGCTGGCTGCTCAAACCGGTCGTGCTGAAAAAGGGCGGCCGGGTCCACGTGGAGTAGCGCCCAATCCTATGAAAATTCTCGAACGACTCTCCGTCTTCGTCGTACCCGCCGCGCTCTTCGCCGCGCCGCTCGCGGCGCAGATGACCGCCGGACTGCCCCCTGGGACCCCCGCCGGGGGTATCGGAGCCATTGCCACCCCGCGCCCGGCGCCGCCGACCCTCGGCTCGCTGACCAGCCGCTCCCCCTCGCCGTTCCTCGGCAGCGTCCCCCAGGGGACGGCGACGGCCGACGAGATCCCGCTCTCGCTCGGCGACGTCATCGAGCGCGGGCTCCAGGCCAACCTCGGGGCGATCAACGGCGACCTCGACGCCCGGGCGGCCGAGGCGCAGCGCGAGCGCGCCCTCGCCGCCCTCCTCCCGCAGCTTTCCGGCACGGTGCGGCAGTTCCGGGGCGAGGTCGCCCTCGTCACCTTCGGCTTCCAGCTCCCCGGGCTGCCGGCGGTCATCGGTCCATTCAGCTACCAGGACGCCCGGATCGGGGTCTCCCAGGAGATCCTGAATCTCCCGGCTCTCCGCAACTGGCAGTCGGCGCGCGAGTCGGCCCAAGCGGCCCACCTCTCCGCCGCGGACGCCCGGGACATCGTCGTCCTCGCCGTGGGGAGCGCCTATTTCCAGCTCGTTGCGGACCAGGCGCGGGTCGAGACCGCCGAGGCGCAGCTCAAGGCGTCGCGGGCGCTCGACGAGCTCGCCAGCCACCAGGTCGAGGCCGGGGTGGTGCCGGCGATCGACTCGCTCCGCGCCCGGGTCCAGCGCCAGACGGACGAGCAGCGCCTGGCGGTGGTCCGGTCCGCCTTCGAGAAGGACAAGATCGGCCTCGGCCGCGCCATCGGCCTGCCGTCGGGGCAGCGCTTCCGGGTGACGACGGCGGTCGCCTACCAGCCCTGGACGGGTCCCGCCCAGGAGCAGGCGCTGGCGCTCGCCTACCAGTCGCGGAGCGACTACAAGAGCGCCGAGGCCGCCCTCCGCGCCGCCGAGCTCGCCGAGCGGGCGGTCCGCGCCGAGCGGCTGCCGACCTTCGGGATCGGCGCCGACTACGGCCGGGTGGGCAAGACCCTGGGGACGACGGACGGCACCTATACGATCAACGCCCAGGTCTCGGTGCCGCTCTGGAACGGCGGCCGGAGCGGCGCCGCGGAGGCCCAGGCCGCGGCCGCCCTTGAGCGGCGGCGGGCGGAGCTCGCCGACTGGAAAGGGCGCTTGGACGCCGACGTGCGGAACGCCTTCTTGGACCTTGAGGCCGCCCAGACCTCGGTCGAGGTCGCCGAGAAGACCGTCGAGCTCGCCGACCAGGCCCTGACCCAGGCCCGGGACCGCTTCGAGAACGGGGTCACCAACAACGTCGAGGTGGTGCTCGCCGCCGAGTCGGTGGTCGCCGCCCATGAGAACTACATCGCCAGCCTTTTTTCCCACAACTTCAGCAAGCTCTCGTTGCTGCGCGCCATGGGGCTCGCCGAGCAGGGAGTGAAGCAATACCTAAGCGGGGTGAGCGGAGCGAGCCGTCCGAGCCCCGGAGGGAAGTGACGTCATGGCACAGGAAGTCGAAACAGCACCGCCACCGCGCCAGAGGCGCGATGAGGACGCCCGTTCGCAGGCCGCTCCCCGGCCGGAGGCGACCGCCCCCGAGCCCAACGGGGCCGCGCCCAAGCGCGGCCTGTCGCCCCGCGTGCGGATCATCGGCATCGTCGTCGCGATCCTCGTCGTCCTGGGCGGAGTCCTCTACTGGTTCCACGCCCGCAACTTCGAGGAGACCGACGACGCCCAGATCGACGGTCACCTGAACCCGATCTCCTCCAAGGTCGACGGCACCGTCCTCTCCGTCAGCCCGGAGGTCCAGGACAACCGCTTCGTCAACGCTGGGGCTCTCCTGGTCCAGATCGATCCCGCGACCTACCAGGCTGAGCTCGACCGCGCCCAGGCCGAAGTCGCGCGCCTGCAGGCGACCGCCGCCGCCGCCCAGGCCCAGGTGCCGGTCACCTCGGCCAACGCCACGGGCCAGCTCGAGATCGCCCAGGCCAGTCTCGGCCAGGCGCGGGACGCGGTGGGGACCGAGCAGGCCAACCTGGTGGCGGCGCGGGCCAAGGTGCAGCAGGCGGACGCCGTCTACCGCCAGCGCGAGGCCGACCGCAAGCGCTACGAGAGCCTGATCGCCAAGCAGGAGGTCTCGCGCTCCGAGTACGGTGCGCGCGAGGCGGAGGCGCGCACCGCCCAGGCGGCGCTCGAAGCGGCGCGGGCCGATGTCGTCGCGGCCGAGAACCGGGTGCGCCAGGCCCAGAGCAAGGTGACCCAGCAGCAGGCGGACGTCCTCCGCGCGCGCTCGGGCCCGGAGCAGGTCACGGCCGCCCGTGAGCAGTCGGGGTCGGCCAACGCGGGCCTCGCGAGCGCCAAGGCGCAGCTCGCGATCGCCAAGCTCAACCTCGACCACACCAAGGTCATCGCCCCGGTCTCCGGGTACATCGGCCGCTCGTCGGTCGAGGTCGGCCAGCGGGTACAGACCGGCCAGCCGCTCTTCACCATCATCCAGACCAACGACCTCTGGGTGACGGCGAACTTCAAGGAGACCCAGTTGGAGCTGGTGCGCCCGGGCCAGCCGGTCACCCTCCACGTCGACACCTACGGCCGCGACTACAGCGGCAAGGTGGAGAGCCTGGCCGGCGCCACCGGCGCCCGCTTCAGCCTCCTGCCGCCGGAGAACGCCACCGGCAACTTCGTCAAGGTCGTCCAGCGCCTCCCCGTGCGCATCCGCTTCGACCCGGGCCAGGACTTGAAGGACCTGCGGCCGGGGATGTCGGTGCTGGCGAAGGCGCGGGTGCGCTAGGAGCCACCCGAGGCGCCGGAGTCGGAGCCGGAGCCGGCGGCACTGTCACTCGGGCAGGACCAAGCGCCCCGTCTTCTGGTCAAACTCCTCGGGGATCTGCTCCCGATGATAACCGAAGGCCTCGTAGACGCGCTCGATCGGACGGTACCCACAGCGTCTTGCCCACCTGCCGCGGGCCCAGCAGCACGAGGGCTCGCCGGTCGTCCAGCCGCAGAAGCTGAGTGAGGACCACAGGCTGAAGGTCGCGCCGGACCCGGTAACGCGAGGAGCTGCGATAGGCCGGCTCCTTCCACCAGGGGTTCTGATCCTCGAGAATTGGAAGAAAGCTCATCAGGATCTCCCACATCCTGATGCTGGGAAGCCGAAGTTTCAGCGCATCTCGCCCGCCATCCGCGGCACAGGCGAGAGCCGGCGAGAGAAGCAAAGCCAGACCACGGCGTGGAGGAGCGAGCAGGCCCAGGCAATCCCCAGAGCGATGAAGAAGCCCCCGTAACCGGTCGTCTCGCCGCTCGCCACCGCCCGCAGACCGCAGAAGGCGGCATACAGGTAGAGCAATCCCAGCAGGGCGAGGAAGCGGCCCGGACGGCTGCGGCCGGCGAGGGAGAGGAGGTAGAGGCCGGCGATGAGGAGGCTCTCTATCGCCAGGGTGGACCACTTGAGGCGCGTCGCCGGGTAGAGGAGGCGGAGAGCGGATTCGAAGTCAGGGCTCGGTCCGGTGAGGCGGAGGAGCGCCAGGTTCTCGGTCGCGTCCCCCAGAAGCATCGCGAAGGCGCCGGCGATCCCGAGGGCGATCAGGATCCGAGCCAGGCGCCGTGACCCGCTGGGCTCGCCGGCCAGGAGGGGCACGGCGAGGAAGAGGACGATCGCCAGGTTGAGAGCGCTGTAGGAGACCATGAAGCCGAAGTCGGCGTGGTTCTCGGCGTCGAGGACCTTGCGGATACAACGGCCGCAAGCGGTGTCGGCCGGCCCCAGGATGTCCCGCACCTCCTCCCGGCTACTAGCGAGCTCGAAGCGGATCATCGAGTTGCCGGCGAACCGGCAGCCAACGCAGGATACCTCTCCCTGCCGCGCGGTGCGGACGGCGCGCGGGAGCAGCCACAGGGTGAAGAGAATGGTCGCGACACCGGCAAGGATCACGAACCAGGCACGCCACTTCCGGTCCATCGTCTAGCCCTCCACGAATCCGTCGATCCCACCCTCTACGCAAACGGCCTGCTAAAGTTCCCTCGCCATGGACGACCCGGCCCTCCTCTACGCCCCTCACGGAGCGCCGGGGAAGTTCTGGAACCCCTGGGCGCCCAGGACCAACGGTCTCTTGGACGTCCTGCGCTGGCAGTTGGGGAAGAACCCCTACGACAAGCGGCAGCCCCTCCA
>JAXDLD010000407.1:0-6171 GCA_034666805.1 Acidobacteriota bacterium | reverse complement strand
ACGTCATCCTGAGGGAGCCCTAGCGACCGAAGGATCTGGGAGGGGGAAGGCTCCGGGAAGCCCCCTCCCAGATCCTTTGGCTCGCCTGGGGCTCGCCGCAGGATGACGATGGGGAGAGAAGATCCCGTTTCAGAGCAGCAACTCCAGGAAGGTATCCTATTCCCCATGCCCCACCTCTTCGAACCCCTGCCGCTGCGCTCCCTGAACCTCGCCAACCGCATCTTGGTGTCGCCCATGTGCCAGTACTCGTCGGTGGACGGCGTGGCGACCGATTGGCATCTCGTCCACCTTGGGAGCCGTGCCGTCGGCGGGGCGGCGCTGGTGTTCACCGAGGCGTCGGCGGTCACCGCCGAGGGCCGCATCAGCCCCCAGGATCTGGGCATCTATGACGATCGGCACGTCGAGGGCCTGGCGCGCATCGTCCGTTTCGTCCAGGGGCAGGGGGCCGCGGCAGGCATTCAGCTCGCCCATGCCGGACGGAAGGGCAGCACCCCGCGGCCGTGGGACGGCGGCCGAGCCGTCGCTCCAGCGGACGGCGGCTGGGAGCCGGTGGGGCCGACCGCTGAGCCGTTCGCGGCCGGCTATCCGGTGCCGCGGGCGCTGACCCTCGCCGAGATCGCCGAAGTCGTCGCGGCGTTCCGGACCGCCGCGGCCCGCGCGCGGGCGGCCGGGTTCGACGTCGCCGAAATCCATGCGGCGCACGGCTATCTGATCCACGAGTTCCTCTCGCCCTTGGTGAACACCCGGACCGACGAATACGGCGGCTCCTACGACAACCGGGTGCGGCTCTGTTTAGAGGTTGTGGACGCGGTCCGCTCCGCCTGGCCGGAAAACCTGCCCGTCTTCATCCGGATCTCCTCTACCGACTGGAAGGAGGGCGGGTGGGACGTCGAGCAGTCGGTGGAGCTGGCGCGGCGGCTCCGCGAGCGCGGGGTCGATCTCGTCGACTGCTCCTCGGGCGGCGCGGTGTCCGACGCCAAGATTACGGTCGGCCCCGGCTACCAGGTGCCCTTCGCGGAGCGCATCAAGCGGGAGGCGGGGATCGCGACGGGTGCCGTCGGGCTCATCACCGATCCGGCGCAGGCCGACGCCATCGTCCGCGACGGCCAAGCCGACTGCGTGCTGCTCGCCCGGGAGATGCTGCGCGATCCCTACTGGCCGCTCCACGCCGCGCAGGCGCTCGGGCAGCAGGTAGCCTGGCCCGTGCAGTACGTGCGGGCGGCGGCTCCGGGGACGCCGGTGCGAAGCCGGCTTTAGCCGGCGCAACTCATAGCCCGGGCATTTATGCCCGGGCGAGGCCGCGCGCTTTGAAGAACGCCAGCTTCGCGATGACGGGCCGCGGTGGGGTGGAAGCCTCCCTCACCGGAAGTCATGGCTCGGCACCCGCGCCAGATCCTGCAACGACCAGAACTTCTCCGCCTTGACCGAGATCGTCCCATCCCGCTTCTGGAGCACCCCCTCGACCGCCAGGCCGGGGGAGCCGACGATGAGCTTCCGATGCTCTTTCAAAAGATCGGGGGAGACGATCGCCTGGGACATGCCGGTCTCGTCCTCCAGGGTGAGGAAGAGGAGACCCTTGGCGGTGCCGGGGCGCTGGCGGACGATCACGGAGCCGGCGGTCCTCACCCGGTCACCGTTGCTGCAGCGAGCAAGGTCGGCCGCCGTTACCACCCCGTTCTTCTTCAAAGCCTCCCGCATGTAGGCGAGCGGGTGGGGGCCGATCGTGAGCTGGACCCCGCCGTAGTCGGCGAGGGTCTCCTCGACCGGGGTCATCTCGGGGAGGGGAGAGGGCTCGGGATCGGGGAGGTCGTCGAAGAGCGGGCCGGCGGGGCGGGAGAGGCGGGCTACCTGCCAGAGGGCGGCGCGGCGGCTGAGGCCGAAGCTCGCGAGGGCCCCCACGTTGGCGAGGATCTCGAGCTCGCCTGCCCGCAACTCGCAACGGCGTACCAGGTCCTCGGCAGTCTCGAACCGCCCCTTGGCCCGCTCCGTCTCGATCGCCAGGCCCGCCCCTTTGCGCAGGCCGCGCACGAAACGGAGCCCCAGCCGTACCGCCCCCTTCGGCTTCCCCGCCTTCACCTCCGCCGGATCGCGCTCCTCCCAGCGGCAGCGCCAGCCCGAGGTGTCGACGTCCACCGGCCGGATCTCCACCCCGTGCCGCTGGGCGTCCTTGATGAGGGTCGCCGGGTGGTAGAAGCCCATGGGCCAGGCGTTCAAGAGCCCCTGGAGGAAGGCCGTGGGGTGGTGGGCCTTCAAATAGGCGCTGGCGTAGGAGATGAGGGCGAAGCTCGCGGCGTGCGACTCGGGGAAGCCGTAGAGGGCGAAGGAGGTGATCGCCTGGAGGATCTCCTCCTGGGCCTTCTGCGAGATCCCGCGCTCGGTCATCCCGGCTAGGAGCCGGGACTCGATCGCCTTCATCTTCTCGACCGAGCGCTTGTTGCCCATGGCCCGGCGCAGCTCCTCCGCCTCGCCGCCGGTGAAGCCCGCCGCCACCATGGCGATCCGCAGGAGCTGCTCCTGGAAGAGGGGGATCCCCAGGGTCCGGGCGAGGATCGGCTCCATGCTCGGGTGGGGATAGGTCACCGGCTGGCGGCCGGCCCGGCGCTCGAAGTAGGGGTTCGCGAGGTTCCCCACGATCGGCCCCGGCCGGATGATCGCCACCTGGATCACCAGGTCGTAGAAGTGCTTGGGGTGATTCCGCGGGAGCGAGGCCATCTGCGCCCGGCTCTCGACCTGGAAGACCCCCACCGTGTCCGCCTCCTGGAGCATCCTGTAGACCTTGGGGTCGTCCGGCGGCAGATGGGCGAGGTCGACGTGCACCCCCTCCCGGGTGCGGATGAGCGGCACCATCTCCTCCAGGGCGTTCAACATCCCCAGCCCCAGGAGGTCGACCTTGATGATCCCTAAGTCGGCGCAGTCCTCCTTGTCCCACTGGACGACGACCCGGCCCGGCATGGAGGCGGGCTCCAGGGGGACCACTTCGTCGAGCCGGCCGGCGGCGATCACCATGCCCCCGGAGTGCTGGCCCAGGTGGCGGGGGAGGTTGTGGATGCGCTCCCAGAGGTTCGCGAAGTGGCGCATCCGCGGCTCTTCGGGGTCGAAGCCGGCGGCTTTCAATTCGGCGTCCCAGGACTTCTCGTCACCGCGCGAGGTGTCGTAGCTGAAATGGCCGAGCTGCTTGGCCAGGCGGTCGACCTGCTCGGGGGAGTAGCCGAAGACCTTCGCCACCTCCCGGGTGGCCGAGCGGTCGCGGTAGGTGATGACGTTCGCCGTCATCGCCGCCCCGCTCGGCCCGTAGCGCTGGTAGACGTGCTGGATCACCCGCTCCCTCTGGGTGCCCGAGGGGAGGTCGAGGTCGATGTCCGGCCACTCGCCGCGCTCCTCGGAGAGGAAACGCTCGAAGAGGAGCTCCATCTTGACCGGGTCGACGGCGGTGATCGAGAGGGCGTAGCAGACGGCGCTGTTGGCGGCCGACCCCCGGCCTTGCGCGAGGATGTTCTCCCGCTGGCAGAACTGGACGATGTCCCAGACGATCAAGAAGTAGCCGGCGAGGTTGAGCTTCTCGATCAGGTCGAGCTCTTTCTGGATCTGCGCCTGGGCCCGGGCGGTCAAGGGCCGGAAGCGGGCGCGGGCGCCGTTCCAGGTGATGTGCCGGAGGTAGGAGCTCGGGGTCTCGCCGGGGGGGAGCGGATACTCGGGGAAGCGGTAGCCGAGGTCGGCCAGGGTGAAGTCGAGCCGGGCGGCGAGCTCTCCCGAGGCGGCCAGGGCCTGGGGGAGATCGGCGAAGAGCCGCCCCATCTCGGCGGCGCTCTTTAAATGCCGCTCGCGGTGGGCGGCGAGCCGGCTGCCGGCGTTGTCGAGGTCGGTGTGGTGGCGGATGCAGGTCAAGACGTCGTGGAGCGGTTTGTCGTCCCGCCGGGCGTAGCGCACCCCGTTGGTCGCCAGGAGCGGGAGCCGGAGGCGCCGGGCGAGGTCGATGAGGGCCCGGTTCCGGTGCTCTTCGTCCCGCAACCGGTGGCGCTGGATCTCGACGTGGACCCGGCCGCCGAAGGTCGCCCGCACCCGTTCGAGGAAGCGGCGGGCGGGATCGGGCCCCTCCTCGGTCAGGAGCCGGGCGAGCGGGCCTTCGTCGCCGCCGGTCAGGCACCAGAGCCCTTCGGCGTGCGCCGAAAGCGTCTCCCAGTCGGTCCGCGCCTCCCCCTTGGGAACGCCATGAGCCGCCGCCGTCAGGAGCTTGCAGAGGTTCTTGTAGCCGGTCCGGCTGGCGACCAGGAGGGTGAGGCGTTCGTCGTGCAGATCGGGCTGGCCGGGGCGGGCGGCCGATCCCGGCTCGGGAACGAGCCCCAAGGGACCGGATGGGGGGAGACCCGGCCGCGGCTCCAACACCAACTCCGCTCCCACCAGGGCCTTGATCCCCGCCTGTTTGGCCGCCTGGTAGAAGCGCGGCGCCCCGTAGACCCCGTTGACGTCGACCAGGGCCACCGCCGGCAGCTCCAGGGCCGCCGCCTGCTGGACGAGGTCTTCGGGAAGAGAGGCGCCCTTCAGGAAGGAGAAGGCGGAGGCGGCGTGCAGCTCGACGTAGGGAGGATGCGCTGAGGTCCCGCTCCTCCGGGGTGCGTAGGTCCGCTGCTTGAGCTTCTCCTTGCGCGCCCCGGCGGAGGGGGGAAGTTGCGGGAGGTTCGGCCCTTGCGTCACCTCCCGAGTATAGCGGAATCAGAGCGTAACTTATCCCCTGACTTACCTCCCGACCACGAACAGGTGGCCGGCGTTCTGGGTGTAGATCTTGCCGTCGCCCCCGATCGAGAGCGGGGTGTAGGCGGCGCCGATCGCCAGCTTGAGGAAGAGGTGGTCCTTCACCGTCCCACCCTGCTGGATGGTGTAGAGGCCGCCGTCCTCACTGTTGACGTAGACGACGCCGTTGCCGTCGACCGCCGCGTCGTTGATGCACCACTCGAAGCCGTTCGGGTGGTCGGAGACGCAGGTGACCGTGCCGTTCGCGTCGCGGCTGCAGCTATCGGTGTTGGTGCTCAAGTACTGCCACTCCGGGGTAAGGTTGGCCGAGAGCTGGGTGATGTAATAGGCCTCGGGGTAGGCCGGGTTGTTGGCGGTGCGGTCCGGCGGGCAGAAGGAGTCGACGTTGCAATACGAGCCGCCGTCGGTGTAGTGGTTCTCCTTGAAGATGACCGAGTAGGTGCCGTCGTGCGGCCAGATCGTCGGCGTCATGTCCCAGCCGAAGGGCCAGGCTCCGAGGTAGCTCCCCTGGGCGCTGAACTTCATCAGGTGGCCCTGGAAGTAGTTGTAGCGGGAGTAGGCGCCGTAGAAGACGCTGCCGTCGGGCGCGACGGCCGGCGTCGAGGTCGAGTCGTCGGTGACCCGCCCCGAGCCCGGCCGGTTCTGGGATGGGTCGATACCGTCCTGAGCGCCGGCGCGGCAGCCGCCCACGGTGCCGGTGGGCGGGAGCAGCACGTTGCAGCCGTCGTTGAACCGGTCCTTGAGCGAGGCCACCCACTTCGTCGTGAGGTTGGGGTTGACGGCGATCAGGTAGGAGGTCCGCTCGACGAAGTGGGCGAGGGCCACGGTGTAGAGGGTGCCGTCCGGGGCTATGCCGATGCCGGAGTTGAGGCCCGGCCGCTGCGAGCCGCAGGTGGCCGTCGGCGGCACCGCGTTCGGCGTCGGCGGCCAGGGGAGCTTGTTGTCCTTGAAGACCGACAGGCACTTGGCGTTGCCGGCCGGGGCTCCCGGGTTCAAGGAGGCGTAGGTGACGACCTGCGTCGTGCCGTTCGTCGCTACCTTGACCAGCCAGGAGCCGAGCACGTCGGAGTTCCAGGCCGCCCCGTGAACGAACTTCGAGGCATGGTAGTAGACGTTGCCGGCGGCGTCCACGGCCGGCGGCCCGGAGAGGAAGGTGTCCTGGTCCGCGCCCAGGGGCGAGATGTGGGCGACGAGCGAGCCGTCGAGCTTGTTGAGCTTATAGATCGAGCCGCCGGCCCCTGGGACGTAGATGAAGTTGCCGGCGAGCACGGCATGGAAGACCGGCTCCCAGGCCGGGCCCGTCGGCTGCCCGTGGTAGTAGGGCGCCGGCTTCCAGTCGCTGGCGAAGCTCCACTTGACGACCAGGGAGCCGTTCTCCCAGTGCAGGCGCTTCTCGTTCCAGGTCTGGGTCTCCCAGTGGTC
>JAXDLD010000406.1:0-9207 GCA_034666805.1 Acidobacteriota bacterium | reverse complement strand
CGTCGCCGATCTCTGGCGAGAGGTGCTGGGCCGCCCGGTGATCGGGGTCGAGGAGAGCTTCTTCGCCCTCGGCGGCAGCTCGATCCAGGCGGCGATCCTCACCAACCTGTTGCAGGAGCGGCTCGGGGAATACGTGTACGTGGTGGCGCTCTTCGACGCGCCCACGGTGGCGGAGCTGGCCCGCTATCTGGTCCGCCACTATCCGCGGGGGATGGCGCAGGTGACCGGTCTGCCGGGGACCGATCCGACCGCTCCGGGGGAATCCGCTGACGCCGGCGCGCGGGTCGACGCCGAGGCGGTGCTGTTGCTGCGCGCGCTGATCCCCCCGGTCCTCCCGCCGGCGGGCGCTGGGCTGCCCCGGAACCCACGGGCGGTCTTCATCCTCTCGCCGCCGCGCTCGGGCTCGACTCTCCTGCGGGTGATGCTCGCCGGCCATCCGGATCTGTTCGCGCCGCCGGAGCTCGAGCTGCTGGGTTTTGGCACCCTGGCCGAGCGCGAGGCGGCCTTCTCGGGCCGTTACGCCCTCTGGCGGGAGGGACTGATCCGAGCGGCCATGGAGGCCCTGGGCGCGGACGCCGAGGCGGCCCGCCTCCGGCTGGAGGAGATGGCGCGGCGAGGCGTGACGACGCGGGAGGCCTATCGCGAGCTGCAGAGCTGGATCGGCCAGCGGATGCTGGTCGACAAGACTCCCTCCTACGCTCTCGACCCGGCGACCCTCGCCCGCGCCGAGGCGGAGTTCGAGTCCCCGCTCTACATCCACCTCCTGCGCCACCCCGGCGGGATGATCGCCTCGTTCGAGAAGGCCAAGCTCGAACAGGTCTTCTTCCGCCACCCGCACGACTTCTCTCCCCGTCATCTGGCGGAGCTGATCTGGGTGGTGAGCCAGGAGAACATCCGCGGGTTTCTGGCCGGAGTGCCGGCCGAGCGTCAGCACCGGTTGCGTTTCGAGGAGCTGGTGCGGGCACCGCGGGAGGAGCTCTCCCGGCTCTCGGGGTTCCTCGGCCTGCCGTTCGCCGAGGGGATGCTCGATCCCTACGCCGACGGCTCGCGCAAGATGACGGACGGCATCCATGCCCTGTCGAAGATGGTAGGAGACGTCAAGTTCCACGAGCACCGGCAGGTGGACGCCGGAGTGGCGGAGAGCTGGCGGGCGGAGGTGGCGGAGGAGCTCCTGGGTACCCCGACCTGGGACCTCGCGGCGGCGCTCGGTTACCCGCCCTTAAGCCCCTGGGGACGGATCGAGCCCCGGCGGCCGGAGGACCTGGCGGAGGCCCTGCCGCTCTCCTTCGCCCAGCAGCGGCTCTGGTTCCTGGACCAGCTGGAGCCCGGCAACCCGGCCTACAACATGCCGGCGGCTTTCCGGCTGCGCGGCCGGCTCGACCGCTCGGCGCTCGCGGCGAGCCTGGACGAGATCGTCCGCCGTCACGAGGTCCTGCGCACCACCTTCGCGGTCGCCGTAGGCCAGCCAGTCGCGGTGATCGGCTTGGAGCTTGCGCTGCCCCTCTCCCAGATCGACCTCGCGGCGCTGCCCATCCCAAAGCAGATCGAGGAAGAACGGCGGCTGGCGGGGCAGGAGGCCCGGCGCCCCTTCGATCTCGCCCGTGGCCCGCTCCTGCGGGCGGCGCTGCTCCGGCTCTCGCCCGAGGAGCACTCGATCCTCTTCACGCTCCACCACATCGTCGCGGACGGTTGGTCGATCGGGATCCTGATCCGGGAGGTCGCGGCGCTCTACGCCGCCTTCGCCGCCGGGCGACCCTCGCCGCTGCCGCCGCTGCCGATTCAATATGCGGACTATGCCGTCTGGCAGCGGCGCTACCTGGGAGACGAGGGGCTGGCGGCGGCCCTCGCCCGTTCGCGGGAGCGGCTGGCCGGGGCACCCATGGCGCTCGATCTGCCGGTCGACCGGCCGCGGCCTCCAGTCCAGAGCTGGCGCGGCGGGACCTATTCGTTCCCCCTGCCAGCAGAGTTGGAGCACCGGCTGTCCGAGCAGGCGCTGGGGGCGGTCGCGACCCCGTTCATGGTTCTGCTCGCCGCCTTCGAGGGACTCCTCCATCGACTGACCGGCAGGAGTGTCTTCCTGGTCGGCTCGACGACGGCCAACCGACCTCGTCGCGAGCTCGAGGGCCTTATCGGCTTCTTCGTCAACTCCCTGGTCCTTCGCGCCGACCTCTCCCCGGAGTTGACCTTCTCCGCGCTCGTGCTCCAGGCGCGGGAGACGGCGCTCTTCGCCTTCGCCAACTCCGAGATGCCCTTCGAGCGGCTGGTCGAGGAGCTGCGGCCCGAGCGCGACCTCTCGCGTTCGCCCCTGGTGCAGGTGGTCTTCCAGCTCTTGAACCTGCCGGCTACCCGGTTCGACCTGGTGGGGCTGACGCTCACCGCGGTCGAGCGCGAAAGGCAGACCGCCAAGTTCGATCTGGTCGCCAATATGGCTGGCGACGAGCGGGGCCGGAGCGGGGTCTGGCACTACAGCACCGATCTGTTCGACCGTTCGACGGTGGTGCGGATGGCAGGCCACTTCACCAGCCTGCTCGCCGCCGCCCTCGCCTCCCCGGACCTGCCGGTGGCGGAGCTTCCGCTCCTCGGAGAAGGGGAACGGCACCAGCTCCTCACCGAGTGGAACGCGGGCCCGCCGGCAGATCTGGCGTCCCGTCGACCGGCTACCGTGCACGACCGGTTCGCCGCCCAGGCGGCGAGGCGGCCGGACGCGCTCGCCCTCGCCTATGAGGGGGAGTTCCTCTCTTACGGCGAGCTGGCGCGGGGCGCCCGCCGCCTGGCCAGCTTCCTGGCCGCCCGGGGAGTGGGGCCGGGGAGCCTCGTGGGGCTCTGCCTCGAACGCTCTCTCGACCTGGTGGTCGCCATCCTCGGCGTCCTTGAGGCGGGTGCGGCCTACGTGCCGCTCGACCCCGGTTATCCCGAGGAGCGCCTGGGGTTCGTCTTGGCGGACAGCGGCCTGTCGATTCTCCTGACCGCTGCCGGCGCGGCTGCGAGCCTACCCACGCCGTCGGCAGGACTGACAATAGTCGACCTCACCAAGGAGCGACAGCGGATCGCGAGCGAGCGCGCGGAGCCCTTGCCCATCCGCGCGATGCCCGAGGATCTCGCCTACGTCATCTATACCTCGGGCTCGACGGGCCGCCCGAAGGGGGTAGGGGTGCGGCACGCCGAGGTGTCGCGGCTCTTGACGGCGACCGAGCCCTGGTTCGGCTTCGGGCCGGAGGATACCTGGACGCTCTTCCACTCCTATGCCTTCGACTTCTCGGTCTGGGAGCTGTGGGGGGCCTTGGCCCACGGTGGCCGGCTGGTGGTAGTGCCCTACTGGTCGAGCCGCTCGCCGGAGGAATTCCGGGAGCTCCTCTGGCGGGAGCGGGTGACGGTGTTGAACCAGACGCCTTCCGCCTTCCGTCAGCTGATCTGGGCCGAAGAGGCGGCGCTGGCAGAAGGTGCTGGGGAGCTCGATTTGCGGCTGGTGATCTTCGGCGGCGAGGCGTTGGAGATCCGCAGCCTCGCTCCCTGGTGGGAGCACCACGGCGACCAGCGCCCACGCCTGGTCAACATGTATGGCATTACCGAGACCACGGTGCATGTCACCTACCGGGAGCTCGGGCGGCGGGACCTCGCGGGCGGGGGAAGCGTGATGGGCCGGCCGATCCCGGACCTCGCGGTCCGCCTGTTGGACGCTGGCGGCCTGCCGGTGCCGATCGGGGTGGCGGGAGAGCTTCACGTCGGGGGCGCCGGCCTCGCGGTCGGCTATCTCGGCCGGCCGGAGCTGACCGCGGAACGCTTCGTCCCCGACCCCTGGAGCCGCCGGGCGGGCGGGCGGCTCTATCGCTCGGGAGACCTGGCGCGCCTGCTGCCGGACGGCGATCTCGAGTACCTGGGGCGAATCGACGAGCAGGTCAAGATCAGGGGTTTCCGCATCGAGTTGGGGGAGATCGAAGCGGTTCTTCTCCGCCATCCCGGGGTGCGTGAGGCGGTGGTCCTGGCGCGGGAGGAGGCCGGTCAGGAGCGTCGGCTGGTCGCCTTCATCGTTGCCGACCGGCCGGGCGATAGAGCCGTGGCACCGGCGCTGACGCTCGCCGAGCTGCGGCAGTTTACCGCCCGCTGGCTGCCGGACTACATGCTGCCCGCCGGGCTCGCCGTTCTCTCGGCACTGCCGCTCTCGCCGAGCGGCAAGGTAGACCGCCGGGCCCTCTTGCGGCTCGCTGTCGAGTCTCCGGCGGCGGACGATTCGAGCTCGGCCGCGCCGCGGACAGCGCTCGAGCGCTATCTGGCGAGCCTGTGGCGGGAGGCCCTGGGGCGGGACCCGTCGGCGAGCCTGGGCCATGACGACGACTTCTTCGCCCTCGGCGGCAACTCGATCAGCGGGGCGGTGTTGATCAATCGTCTCCAGGAGGAGATCGGGGAGATCGTCCATGTGGTGGCGATCTTCGACGCGCCGACGATCTCCCGGCTCGCCGCCTACCTGGCCGCGGAGCACCGTGAGGCGGTGGCGCGGCGCTGGGGTGAGGAGTCCTTGGGCGAGCTGGCGGGGAACGAGGGAGAGGGCGCCCGGGGTGCTCGGGTAACGGAGGAGCGGGTGACGGAGCTCCGGGGTCGGGTGCGGCCCCTCGGGCCACCGATGCCGCCGGTCGGGGGGACGGTCTCAGCCAAGAATCCGCGGGTGGTCTTCGTCCTCTCGCCGCCGCGCTCGGGGTCGACACTGCTGCGGGTCATGCTGGGTGGGCATCCGCGGCTCTTCGCGCCGCCGGAGCTCGAGCTCCTGTCGTATCGCACTCTCGCCGAACGGCGGCAGGCCTTCTCCGGCCGCGACAACTTCTGGCTCGAGGGAGCGATCCGAGCGGTGATGGAGGCGCGCGATTGCAGCGCCGAGGCGGCGGCGGAGCAGATCGAGGGGCTCGAGAGGGAGGGTCTCGGCACCCGGGATCTCTACCGCCGGCTGCAGGGCTGGCTGGGGGAGCGCCTGCTGGTCGACAAAACGCCTTCCTATGCCCTCGATCCGGCGATTCTCGCGCGGGCGGAAGAGGAGTTCGCGGAGCCGTTCTACATCCACCTGATCCGCCATCCTCACGGCATGATCCGGTCCTTCGAAGAGGCGAAGCTCGACCAGATCTTCTTCCGCGATCGCGAGCCTCCCTTCGCGCGCCGCGAGCTGGCGGAGCTGATCTGGCTGGTGAGCCACCGTAACATTTCCACCTTCCTCGCCGGGGTGCCGCGCGAGCGTTGGCATGAGGTGCGTTTCGAGGCGCTGACCGGCGATCCCGAAGGGACCCTGGAGGCGCTCTGCGCCGCCCTGGGCCTGACCTATGAGCCGGCCATGGCGCGGCCGTACGAGGACCGCCCGGCGAGCCGATCTTCGCGGATGACCGACGGCCTCCACGCCGAGTCGAGGATGCTGGGCGACGTCAAGTTCCATACCTACCGCGGGGTTGAGCGACAGGTGGCCGACCGTTGGCGGGAGGATCTGCCGGAAGACTTCCTGGGCGCTCCCACCTGGGACCTCGCGGTGGCTCTCGGGTATCCGCGCCTCAGCCACTGGGCACGGATCGAGCCCCGCCGGCTGGACGACCGATCGGCTGCGCCGCTCTCCTTTGCCCAGCAGCGGTTGTGGTTCCTCGATCAGCTCGAGCCCGGCAGCGCCGCCTACAACATTCCCGCGGCGCTGATCGCCCGGGGGACGCTCTCGCCGGCGGTCCTTGCCCGCACCCTGTCGGAGGTGGTGCGGCGTCATGAAGCGCTGCGCACGGTGTTCGTCGTGGGAGACAGCGAGCCTGTACAGAGGATCGCGGCGGGGGGAGAGGTGGCACTGCCCGCGGTCGATCTCACGAGGCTCGGAGCTGCCGAGCGGGAGGGCGAGGCGCGACGGCTCGCCGTGGCGGAGGCCCGCCGGCCGTTCGATCTGGCGGCCGGTCCCCTGCTGCGGGCGGCCCTTCTCCTCGTGGCGGCTAAGGAGCAGGTGATCCTCTTCACCCTCCACCACATCATCAGCGACGGCTGGTCGATGGGAATCCTGGTGCGCGAGGTCAGCGCGCTCTACCAGACCTTCCGCGAGGGGCGCCCGAGCCCTCTCCCTCCACTCCCCGTGCAGTATGCCGACTATGCGGTCTGGCAGCGGCAGTGGCTGTCCGGTGCCGTGCTGGCCGCCGAGATCGACTACTGGCGGCAGGCCTTGGCGGGGCTCGCGCCGCTCGACCTGCCGGCCGACCACCCACAGCTGCCGCGGCGCTCCGTCCGGGGGGCCGTGCACCGTTTCACCCTTGGGCGCGAGCTGTCGGAGAACCTGGTCCGGCTCTCCCGGGCGCAGGGGGCCACCCTGTTCATGACTCTTCTCGCGGGACTGGCGGCTCTCCTCTCGCGCTGGGCGAGCGCGGAGGATCTGGCGGTGGGCACCCCCATCGCCAACCGCACACGCCGAGAGATCGAGGGGCTGATCGGATTTTTCGTCAACACCCTCGTAGTGCGCTGCGACCTGTCAGGCGACCCGGGTTTCGGCCAGCTCCTCGGGCGCGTCCGGCAGACGACGCTCGCCGCCTACTCCCATCAGGACCTGCCCTTCGAGAAGGTCGTCGAGGTGCTGGCGCCGGAGCGGGACGCGGGCCGTACGCCCCTGTTCCAGGTTCTCTTCACCCTGCAGAACATGCCGAGGAAGACGATCGAGCTGCCAGGACTGTTGCTGGCGGGGATGGAGCTGGAGTGGGAATCGGCGAAGTTCGATCTCTCGCTCAGCCTGACCGAAACGGCGGACGGTCTGGTCGGGGGTTGGTCGTACAGCAAGGACCTCTTCGAGGCCGCGACGGTCGTGCTCCTGACGGAGCGGTTGGCGAGCCTCCTGGAGGGTAGCGCGACGGACCCTGAGCGGCGACTCTCGGAGCTGCCGCTCCTCGGCGCGGCGGAGAGCCAGCAGCTCCTCGAGTGGAGCGGCGGAGCGGCGACCTATCCGCGCGAGGCGACGATCCACGGGCTTTTCGCCGAGCAGGCCAGGGCAGCTCCCGATGCCGTGGCGGTGGTCGCTGGCGTGGAGTCTCTCTCCTATGGCGAGCTGGCGCGTCGCGCCGTTTTCCTCGCTCGCCACCTGCGATCCCTGGGAGTGGGGCCGGAGGTGGCGGTGGGAGTCTTCCTCGAGCGCTCCGCCGCCCTGGTTACGGCGCTGCTGGCGATCCTCGAGGCCGGCGGCGCCTACGTGCCGCTCGATCCCTCCTACCCGTTGGAGCGGCTGGCCTTCCTGCTCGGCGATACGGCGGCGCCGGTGGTGGTGACGGACGAGCGGCTGCGCGGTGGGCTGCCGGCGACCGATGCCGCGGTTCTCTGTCTGGGGGACGAGAGGATGACCGGGGAGGTCTCCCCTGGCCCGGAGATCTTCGCCACCGGTCTCGCCTACGTCATGTACACCTCGGGTTCGACCGGCCTGCCGAAAGGAGTCGCGGTGCCGCACCGGGCGGTCGTGCGCCTGGTGCGCGAGACCGATTACGCGCGGCTGGGGCCGGCCGACCGGGTGGCGCATCTCGCCAACACCGCTTTCGACGCGGCGACTTTCGAGGTCTGGGGAGCGCTCGCCAACGGCGGTACCCTGGTGATCGTCGAGCGCGAGACGGTGCTCTCGCCCGAGCGGTTCGCGGGGTACCTGGCGGAGCGGGAGCTGACCGCGCTCTTCCTCACCACCGCTCTGTTCAATCAGATGGCGCAGGCGCCCGGGGAGGGGCCCGGGGCCTTCCGCTCGGCGACTCACCTGCTTTTCGGCGGCGAGGCGGTGGATGCGGCGTCGGTCCGGCGAGTTCTGGCGGCGGGGCCACCGGCGCGCCTCGTCCACGTCTACGGTCCGACCGAGAACACCACCTTCAGCACCTGGTTTCGGGTGCAGTCGCTGGCCGCCGGGGCGGCGACCGTCCCCATCGGCGGCGCCGTCGCCAACAGCACGGTGCATGTCCTCGACTCGGCGGGAAACCCTACACCGGCCGTGGTGCCGGGCGAGCTCTACGTCGGAGGAGACGGTCTGGCGCGGGGCTATCTGGGGCGGCCGGATCTGACGGCGGAGCGCTTCGTGCCCCATCCATTCGGGGGTGCCGGAGAGCGGCTCTACCGGACGGGCGACCTGGTTCGGTGGAGTCGGTCGGGAGCCATCGAGTTCGTCGGCCGGATCGACATCCAGGTGAAGATCCGCGGCTTTCGCATCGAGCCCGGGGAGATCGAGACGGCGCTCGGCCGCCATCCCGCGGTCGAGCAGGCGGTGGTCGTCGTGCTCGGGGAGGCGGGCGGCGACAGGCGGCTGGCAGCGTACGTCGTGGCCCGGGAGGGGGAGGAACCCCTGAGCGGTCCGGCTCTCCGCGCCTTCCTGGGGGAGCGCCTGCCCGCCTACATGATTCCGGCGGCCTTCGTCCTCCTCGCCGCCCTGCCGCTGACGCCCAACGGCAAGGTGGATCGCCGGGCTCTGGCTCGTCTCGATCCGCGGGCGGAAAGCGGTGCCGAGGGGGCCTACGTCGCCCCCCGCACGCCGGTAGAGGAGTTGGTGTCGGGGATCTGGAGCGAGGTTCTGGCGATCGAGCAGGTGGGCGCCGAGGACGATTTCTTCGGCTTGGGTGGCCACTCGCTTCTCGCCACCCGGGTGATCTCCCGGGTGCGCCAGGCGTTCGGCATCGATCTGGCCTTGAGGAGCCTCTTCGAGGCGACGACCGTGGCGGCCTTCGCGCAAGAGGTCGAGTCGGCCCTGGCGGCGAGGACCGGTCCGGGACGGCAGGCGCCGCCCCTGCTGCCGGCGCGCCGCGACCGCGCCCTGCCGCTGTCCTTCGCCCAGGAGAGGTTGTGGCTGATCGACCAACTGCAGCCAGGTTCGGCGGCCTACAACATGCCGGCCGCCCTGCGCCTGCGCGGCGAGCTCGACCTGTCAGCCCTGGCCGCCACCTTCGCCGAGCTCGACCGGCGTCACGAGTCGCTGCGCACCACCTTCCGGGCGGTCGGCGGGGAGCCGGTCCAGGAGATCCATCCGGCCGCCCCGAAGCCCCTGCGGCGGGTCGATCTCAGCGGCCTGTCGGCCGCGCGCCGGGAGGGGGAGGCCCGCCGGCTGGCGCGCGACGAGGCTCGGCGGCCCTTCTATCTCGTGACCGGGCCTCTCCTCCGGCTCACCCTGGTCCACCTCCACGGTGAGCCGGGCGAGCATCTCGTCCTCCTCACCCAGCACCACATCGTTTCGGACGGCTGGTCGATGGGGGTGCTGAT
>JAXDLD010000405.1:0-3373 GCA_034666805.1 Acidobacteriota bacterium | reverse complement strand
GGCCCAAGGGGGTGGCGATCGAGCACGCGAGCGCCGCCGCTATGGTGGGCTGGGCGCGCGAGGCCTTCCCGCCTTCCATGCTCGCCGGGGTGCTGGCCTCGACGTCCATCTGCTTCGACCTCTCGGTCTTCGAGATCTTCGTCCCCCTCTCCTGGGGCGGGCGGGTGATCCTGGCGGAGAACGCCCTCGCCCTGCCGGCGCTGCCGGCGGCGGCGGAGGTGACGCTCGTCAACACCGTCCCCTCGGCCATCGCCGGCCTGGTGCGGTCGGGCGCCCTGCCTTCGGGGGTGAGGACCGTGAACCTGGCCGGCGAGGCTCTCCAGCGCGAGCTGGTCGAGGAGATCTACCGCCAGCCCGGGGTCGGCGAGGTGCGGAACCTCTACGGTCCGTCCGAGGACACGACCTACTCCACCTGGACGGTGGTGCCGGCGGGCTCGGAGGGGCAGCCGGCGATCGGCCGGCCGCTCGCCGGGACCCGGGTCTACCTGCTCGACGCCCGGTTCGAACCGGCGCCGCTCGGCGTGCCGGGCGAGCTCTACCTCGCCGGCGCGGGCCTTGCCCGCGGCTACCTCGGGCGGCCGGAGCTGACCGCCGAGCGCTTCCTGCCCGATCCCTTCTCGCGGCCGGGCGGCGAGCGGCTCTACCGCACGGGTGACCTCGCGCGCTATCGATTGGACGGCGACCTCGAGTACCTGGGGCGGATCGACCACCAGGTGAAGGTCCGGGGCTTCCGCATCGAGCTGGGGGAGATCGAGTCGGCCCTCGCCCACCACCCGGAGGTCGCCGCGGCGGCCGTCCTCGTGCGGGAGGAGGCGGCGGGTGACCGCGGGCTCGTCGCCTACGTGGCGCCCCGCGAACCGGCGAGCGCGTTGGCGAGCGGACATTCCGCCCTCGCCGCCCGCCTGCGGAGCGACCTGCGCAAGCAGCTCCCGGACTACATGATCCCCGGCCGCTTCGCCTTCCTGCCCCGGCTGCCCCTCACCCCTAACGGCAAGGTCGACCGCAAGGCGCTCGCCGCCATCCCGCTCGACGGGACCGGGGCGGAGAGCGGTGCTGGGGCCGGATTCGTTCCGCCGCGGACGCCGGCCGAGGAGCTGGTGGCGGGGATCTGGGCGCAGCTCCTGGGCCTCCCACGGGTGGGGGCCGAGGACAACTTCTTCGATCTCGGCGGCCACTCGCTCCTCGCCACCCGGCTCGCCGCGCGCCTGCACCAGACCTTCGGCGTCACCCTCCCCTTAAGGCGGCTCTTCGAAGCGCCCACGGTCGCCGCCCAGGCGGTCCAGGTCGAGGCCGCGCGTACGGCCCTCGCGGTGCCCGTTCCCCCCATCGTCCCGGCGCCCAGGGATTCCGCCTTGCCGCTCTCCTTCTCCCAGGAGCGGCTCTGGTTCATCGACCAGTTCGAGCCCGGGCGGTCGGCGTACAACATACCCACCGCCCTCCGCTGCGAGGGGGCGCTCGACATCCGGCTCCTCGGCGCGGCGTTCGACGAGGTGGCGCGGCGGCACGAGTCGCTCCGCACGACCTTCGCGGTCGCCGCGGGGGGAGCGGTCCAGGTGATCGCCCCGCCCCGCCCCTTCGTCCTGCCGCTCGTCGACCTCTCCGGGCTCGCCCCGGCGCTGCGCGACCCCCTGGCGGAGCGGCTCGTCGCCGCGGCGGCCTGGCGGCCCTTCGACCTCGCCCGGGGGCCGCTCTTCCGCGCCCTGGCCCTGCGGCTGGAGCCGGCCGAGCACGCGCTCCTCCTCACCCTCCACCACATCATCTCCGACGCCTGGTCGATGGAGGTGCTGATCCGCGAGGTCGCCCTCCTCTACCGGGCCTTCTGGGAGGGGCGGCCGTCGCCGCTCCCGCCGCCCGCTCTCCAGTTCGCGGACTTCGCGGTCTGGCAGCGGCAGTGGCTCGAAGGAGAGGTGCTCGACTCCCAGATCGCCTTCTGGCGCGCGCGGCTCGCCGGCGCCCCGCCGGTCCTCGACCTGCCGCTCGACTTCCCGCGGCCTGCCGTCCACACCTGGAACGGCGCGCGGGAGGGGCGGCGGCTGCCGGCGGCTTTAGGCGAGAGCCTGGCCGAGCTGTCGCGGCGGGGGCAGGCGACCCTCTTCATGTCGTTCCTCGCCGCCTGGGACGCGCTCCTCCTGCGCTGGACGGGCCAGAGCGATCTTTCGGTGGGCACCCCGATCGCGGGGCGGGGCCGGCCCGAGACCGAGAACCTGATCGGCTTCTTCGTCAACACTCTGGTCCTCCGCGCCGACCTCGCCGGCCGGCCGGGCTTCGCGCCGCTCCTCGCCCAGGTGCGCGAGACGGCCCTCGACGCCTATGCCCACCAGGACGTCCCCTTCGAGCAGTTGATCGCCGCCCTCGGGGTCGAGCGCAGCCTGGAGCACACGCCGCTCTTCCAGGTCATGCTCGTCCTCCAGCAGCCGTCGGTGACGGACGCGGGCCTCGACCTGCCCGAGATGCGGCTGTCGCCGATCCGCCACGAGAACCGGACCGCCAAGTTCGACCTGACCCTCATGGTCCAGCCGGGAGGGGACGGCTTCCAGGTGCTCCTCGGCTACAACACCGATCTTTTTAGGCGGGACACGATCGCGCGTCTCCTCGGGCATCTCGAAAGCCTCCTCTCCGGAATGGTGGCCGATCCCGAGCGGCCGATCGCCGACCTGCCGCTCCTGACCGAACCCGAGCGCCATCAGCTCCTCCTGGGCTGGAACGACAACCCGGCGACGGCCACGGCGGACCTCTCCGAGCTCTGCCTGCACCAGCTCTTCGAGGGCTGGGCGGCGCGGCGGCCGGGGGCGCCGGCGGCGGTTTTGGGCGGCGATCTCCTGACCTACGGCGACCTCGACCGGCGGGCCGGGCGCCTCGCTGCTCGGCTCCGCGAGCTGGGGGTGGGGCCGGAGGTGCGGGTGGGTCTCTGCTTGCCGCGCTCCTTCGACCTCCTGGTGGCGCTCCTCGCGGTGCTCAAGGCGGGCGGCGCCTATGTGCCGCTCGATCCCGCCAACCCGCGCGACCGCCTGCTCTTTCTCCTGGAAGATTCGCGGGTGCCGGTGCTCCTGACCGTGCGCGGCTTGGCCGAGGAGTTGGGTGAGCAGCTAGCCGCCTCGCCGACCCGGGTGATCTGCCTCGACGAGGAGCCAGAGGGGGATGAAGTCGCGGGCAATGCCTTCGACGCCATCGAAGTCAGTCCGGACAACCTGGCCTACGTGATCTACACCTCGGGCTCGACGGGGACCCCGAACGGAGTGCTCGTGGCGCACCGGGGGGCGGTCAACCTGATCCGGGAGGCCGCCGGGCTCTACCGGGTGACGCCGGAGAGCCGGGTGCTGCAGACCGCCTCGGTGGGCTTCGACGCCTCGGTGCTGGAGATCTTCCTCGCCCT
>JAXDLD010000404.1:0-7021 GCA_034666805.1 Acidobacteriota bacterium | reverse complement strand
CGCCTTCCAGACCGCGAGGAGCGCCACGACCAGGACCGGCGAGCGCTCCATGGCCACCGCCACCCGGGTCTCCGGCCCCACTCCGAGCACCCGTAGTCGGCCGGCGAGGCGGCCGGCTCTCTCGTCGAGCTCGGCGTAGGTGAGCCCTTCGCCTCCCATGGCGACGGCCGGAGCCTCCGGCGTGCGCTCCGCCCGGGCAGCGACCTGCATTTCGACGGAGACCGCGCGGTCGTAGGGCACGACGGTCCGATTGGAATCGACTAGGAGCTCGCGTTCCTCGGCCGGCGCGAGGAGCGGCAGGTCCGCCAACCGGCGTCGCGGATCGGCCGCCGCCCCGGCGAGCAGGTTCTGGAGGTGACCACCCAGGCGCTCGATCGTCGCGCCGTCGAAGAGATCGGTGTCGAAACGGAGCGACGCGCCGAGTCCCTCCGCGATCTCGGCCAGCACCAGGGAAAGGTCGAAAGGGGCGGAGACCGGTGCCAGGGGCAGCGATTCGAGCTCGACGCCCGCGAAGTCGAGCCGCGCGCCTGCCAAGCCGAGGGCGAAGGCGCCGAGGTCGTGGCCGGCGCCACGCGCCTTCTCGAAGGCGAAGGCGACGTCGAAGAAGGGGGCGCGGGCGGGGTCGCGGTGCAACTCGAGCCGGCCGGCGAGGAGGTTGAAAGGGTAGTCCTGGTGCTCGAAGGCGGCGAGCATCACCGCCCGCGCCCGCCCCAGCAGCTCGCCGAAGGAGGGGTCTCCCGAAAGGTCGGTCCGCAGCACCACCGGATTGACGAAGTAGCCCACGAGGTCGGCGGTGCCGGCGCCGCGGCCGGCGATGGGCGAGCCGACGAGGAGGTCCTCCTCTCCGGTATAGCGGTAGAGGAGGGCGGCGAAGCCGGCGAAGAGGGTCGTCGCCAGGGTGGCGCCGCGGTCCCGTCCGAGGGCCGCCAGGGCAGTGGCGAGATCGGTCCCGAGGCGCAGATTGCGGGTGTCGCCGTGATAGGTCTTTACCTTCGGCCGCGGGCGGCCGGCCGCGAGGTCGAGGCGTGGTGGGTCCTCACCCAACCGGTCGCGCCAGTAGGCCCACAGCCGCTCCCCCTCCGGCCCCGCCATGCGCTCGCGCTGCCAGCGGGCGCAGTCGGCATAGGTGAGCGGCAGGGGCGGCAGAGCCGGCACCAGGCGGCCCAACTCGTGGGCGTAGAGGATCGCCAGGTCGCGCGCCACGACGGCGAGCGACCAGAAGTCGGCGACGATGTGGTGGACCGCGAGGAGCAGAGCCTGCTCGCCATCCGCGAGGTCGAAGAGCGCCAGGCGCAGCAGCGGGCCGCGCGCGAGGTCGAAGGGGCGGTGGGCCTCCTGCCGCAAACGGACGCCGAGCTCGGCCGGCTCGGCGCTCGTGGCATCCACTCGGAGGAAGCCGAACGCCGTCTCCCCCACCTGCTGGCGCGGCTCGCCGCCGGGCTCGGCGGCGAAGGTGGTACGGAGGGCCGGGTGGCGCTCGACCAGGGCGGCGACGGCGCGGACGAGGGCGTCCGGGTCCAGGCTTCCGCGCCGCACCCGCGCGGCGCCGAAGAGGTGGTAGGCGAGGCTGTCGGGCGCCAGGCGGTCGAGGAACCAGAGCGCCTCCTGACCGTGGGAGAGCGGCGCCTCGAAGCCGTCACCCGAGGGGACCGCGGAGATCGTGGCGACCGGCGACAGCGGGGCGCTCCCGGCGGCCACCTCGCCGGGTCCAGAGAGCACCGCCGCGACGAGGTCGGCGAGGGTCGCCCCCTCGAGCAGGGCGGCGAGCGAGACCTGGGTGCCGAGGGCCGCCTCCACCCTCCCCTTGAGCTCGACCGCGGCGAGCGAGTCGAGACCCAGGGCAGTGAGCGGCCGGTCGGGGACGACCGCGGCGGCGGCCACGCCCAGGGCGTGCGCGGCCTCCAGCCGGAGCCAGGCTTCGAGCCGCGCCCGGCGCTCGCCGGGGCTCGCGGAGTGGAGGGCCGCCAAGGCTCCCGCCACCGCCGGCTGACCACCCTCCCCCGCCTCCTCCTCGGGCAGCTGACTGCGGCCGACCGCCTCCAGCGAGCCGGCGTTCCAGGCGGCGCGGCAGGCGTGGCGCTGGACCTTGCCGCTCGAAGTCTTCGGCAGGCTGCCGAAGCGCAGCAGCACCACCTCGTGCACCTGTACCTCGTGCTCCTCGGCCACCGCCCGCCGCACCGCGGCAGCCGCGGCGTCAGCCTCCCCCTCCCGCCGGCGGTCGATCTCGGCCGCGATCACCAGCCGCTCTTCGCCGCCGGCCTCGACCGGGAAGGCGGCCGAGCCGCCGGATCGCAGGGCCGGATGGCTGGCCTCGGCCGTCGCCTCGAGATCCTGGGGGTAGAGGTTCCGGCCGCGCAGGATGACGAGGTCCTTCAGGCGGCCGGTGACGTAGAGCTCGCCGTCCTTTATGAAGCCGAGGTCGCCGGTCCGCAGGTAAGGCGCGGAGCCGCCGGGGAGGTGGGCGCCAAAGGCGCTCGCCGTCTCCTCGGGGCGCTCCCAGTAGCCGGCGGCCACGCTCGGGCCCGCGACCCAGATCTCCCCCACCCGGTCGGGCGGGCAGCGGCGGCCCGACTCGGGATCGACGACCGCCACCTCCTGCCCCTCCCAGGCCCGGCCGCAGCCGACGAGCAGGCGGGCGGAGCCGTCGTCGGGCGGCGCCTCGGCGGCCCGGTCGCGCTCCAGGGCCGCGCCGCGGAAGGCGCCGACCACCGGCCCGGCGCCGCCTTCGCCGCCGGCCACGAAGAGGGTCGCCTCGGCCAGGCCGTAACAGGGATAGAGGGCGGTACGCCGGAAGCCGGAGGGGGCGAACGCCTCGGCGAAGCGGGCGAGGGTCTCGGCGCGGACCGGCTCGGCGCCGTTGAAGGCCACCTCCCAGGTCGAGAGGTCGAGGCCCTCCCGCTCGGCGGGCGGAATCCGGCGTACGCAGAGCTCATAGGCGAAATTGGGGCCGCCGGAAGTCGTCGCCCGGTAGCGTGAGATCGCCGCCAGCCAGCGCCGCGGCTTCTGCAGGAAGGCGACCGGCGACATGAGGACGCAGGGGGCGCCCACGTAGAGGGGCTGGAGGACGTTCCCGATCAGCCCCATGTCGTGGTAGAGCGGCAGCCAGCCGACGATCACCGACTGCTCCGACTGGCGGAAGGCGAGGCGGATCATCTCCTCGTTGTGGAGGAGGTTGCCGTGGCTGACCATCACCCCCTTGGGGGTGGCGGTCGAGCCCGAGGTGTACTGGAGGAAGGCGAGGGCCTGAGGCGCCAGGCCGGGCTCCTCCCACTCCGCCGCGAGGCCGGGCTCGACGTCGTCGGTCGTCACCCAGCGGATGCCTCCCAGCTCCGGCAGGCCCCCTGTCATCCCGGAGATCGCGGCGAGGAGTGGGCGGGTGGTCAGGGCGGCGGCCGGCCGGGCGTCGCGGGCGATGGCCTGCAAGCGGGGCAGCATGCGGCTCGACCGCGGCGGATAGGCGGGCACCGCGACCGCGCCGCCATAGAGACAGCCCAGGAAGGCGGAGACGAACTCGAGCCCGGGCGGGTAGAGCAGCAGCACCCGTTCGCCCGCGAGACCCAACCGCTGGAGCAGCGCCCCCAGGGCGCGCGCCTTGAGGTCGAGCTCGCCGAAGGTGAGGCGGTCGCCCTCCTCTTCGCCATCGGCGAGGAAGGTATAGGCGCGGTCGTCCGGACGCTCGATCGAGCGGGCGCGGAGCAGCCGCACGAGGTCGGCCGAACGGCGAGCCGGTGCGCGCAGCGGGTTGCTCATGCCGGGTCTCTCGGAGGGACAGCTTTGCCGATTTTGCTGTTCAACGACAACGATCTCTACCTTCCGTCTGTTCGTTTGGCATTGTACGACGACTCTCTGCCGGTCCCGAGGCAACACCCTCGGAAAATCCAGCGAGCAGGATGGCAGGAACCTTTCCTTGGGCTTGTGGCCATTGTACTATGCAACCCTCGTTGAGGAGGGTTGGCCCTATCCCATGGAGGCCCTGTGGAAAGATCTCCGGCTGTCGTTACGGGCCCTCGCCCGTAGCCCCGGCTTCACCGCCGCTGCCGTCGCCTCGCTCGCCCTCGGCATCGGCGCCAACACCCTGATCTTCACCTTCCTGAACGCGCTCTTCTTCCAGTCTCTTCCCGTCGCCGAGCCCGAGCGGCTGGTGGCGATCTACGCGACCGACGCCCGCAACCCCGGCCTCGAGCCCATCTCCTACCCGAACTTCGAGGACCTGCGGCGGGCTGGCATCTACGCCGACGTGGCGGCCTACCTCACCCTGCCGGTCAGCCTGACCGGAGGCGGCGACCCGGCGGTCGTCTTCGGCCAGATGGTCTCCGGCAACTACTTCTCCCTGCTCGGCGTCAAGGCCGAACGCGGCCGCTTCTTCAACCCCGAGGAGGACGCGACCCCCGGCACCCATCCGGTCGCCGTCCTCTCCCACGGCCTCTGGCAGAGCCGCTTCGGCGCCGATCCCGGCCTCGTCGGCCGGACGATCCAGGTCAACTCCCAGGCCTTCCACGTCGTGGGGATTGCGCCGCCCGAGATGAAAGGTCTCGCGCTCCTCGACCGGCCGCCCGACCTCTGGCTGCCGGCGATGATGCACGGCGCCCTGCTGACCGGCCCCCTCGTCCAATCCTTCCCGGCCCGCGACGGCCAGATGTTCTCCCTCGTCGGCCGCCTGAAGCCGGGGCAGGGCTTCGCCGCCGGGAGCGCCGCCACCGCCGCCGTCGGCCACAACCTGGAGAAGCAGTACCCGGCCGAGAACCAGGGGATCGGCCTGACCGCCCTGCCTCTCGACGAGACGACCATCAACCCCAAGGACCGCGCCAAGTACGTCCGCTCCGGCGGCCTGCTCGCCGCCATGGTCGGCCTCCTCCTGCTGGTCGCCGGCGCCAACGTGGCGAACCTCCTCCTCGCCCGCGCCCTGGCGCGGCAGCGCGAGATCGCCGTGCGGCTGGCCCTCGGCGCCGGCCGCGGGCGGCTGGCGCGGCAGCTCCTCGCCGAGGGGGCCCTGCTCGGGCTCCTGGGCGGCGCCGCCGGCCTGGTCGTCGCGGTCTGGGGGCGCCGCCTCCTCTGGGCTCTCCGCCCCCCCTTCTTCCCCGACACCCTGGATCTCGGGCTCCACGCGCGGGCTTTGGCCTTCACCTTCGCCGTGGCGCTCGCGACCGGCCTCCTCTTCGGGCTCGCGCCGGTCCTGCAGTCGTTCAAGCTCGACATCGCGACCGCCTTCACCGAGCACGGCGGCGGCAGTGGCGGCGGCGGCATCGGCGGGGCGCGCGGCGGCTCGTTCGGGGCCGTCCTGCGGAGCCTCCTGGTCGCCGCCCAGGTGGCGCTCTCGCTCCTCGTCCTCGCTGGCGCCGGCCTCTTCCTGCACAGCCTCGCCCGGGCCGAGAGCATCGACCCCGGCTTCGAGAGCGAGAAGCTGTTCGTCATCCCCTTCGACCTGGGGTCGCAGCACTACCCCAAGCCGCGCGGCCAGCAGTTCTTCCGCGACGCCGCGGAGAGGGCCGCGACCCTCCCCGGCGTGCGCTCGGCCGCCGTCGCCTCCCGCTTCCTGCTCGCCCCCGGCGGTCAGCGTCTACGCATCCAACCGGAGGGACAGGCGGCGGCGCGGCCGGGGGTCAAGGGAGCGCTGGTGGCGATCAACAAGGTCGGCCCGCGCTATTTCGAGACGGTCGGTATCCCCCTCGTCACGGGGCGCGCCTTCGGCGAGGCCGACCGCGAGGGCGCTCCTCCCGTGACGGTGGTCAACGAGACCCTGGCGAAGTGGCTGTGGCCGGGCGAGCCGGCCATCGGCAAGCGCTTCCGGCTCGGCAACAGCCCCGATGTCCTGGAAGTCGTGGGCGTCGCTCACGACGCCGACTACAACACCCTGGGCGAGCCCTCCCAGCCCTACGCCTATCTGCCGGTCGAGCAGAGCTATGCCCCGGTCATGATGCTCCACGTGCGCACCACCGGAGCGCCCGAGCCGCTGGTGGCGAGCGCGCGGCGCGCGCTCCAGGGGCTCGACCCCGGCCTGCCGCTCCTCGACGCGCGCACCATCGGCCAGGTCCGCGCCCAGGCCCTGTGGGCGCCGCGCATGGGGGCGGGCCTCCTCACCCTCTTCGGACTGCTCGCCGCGGTGCTCGCCACCATCGGCATCTACGGCGTCGTCGCCTACACCGTCGGCCAGCGTGGGCGCGAGATCGGTATCCGCATGGCGATCGGCGCCCGGCGGCCGGACGTGATCGGCCTCATCCTCCGCCAGGGGATGCGTCCGGTCGTCGCCGGCATCGTCCTCGGGCTCGCCCTGGGGCTCGCCGCCGCCCGCTCGATCGCCGGCCTGCTCTTCGACGTCACCGCCGGCGATCCGCTCGCCTTCGCCGGCGCCACCCTGCTGCTCGCCACCGTGGCGCTCGCCGCCGTCTACCTGCCCGCGCGCCGCGCCTCCGGCCTCGATCCGGTCACCGCGCTGCGCAACGGGTGAAGGAGGAACGTTGATAGAGGAAGCGCCGACCGCTCCCGACCCCAGGACTCTCCCCGGCCCCCGGGGCGGCCTCAAGATCGAGACCGGCTTCCGCCCGCAGATCTACCTCCAGGCGACCCGCGAGCACGGCGACGTGGTCTGTATCAACGAAGAGCGGCGGGTCTTCCTGATCAGCCACCCCGAGCACGTCAAGCAGGTCCTCCAGGACAATCAGGCCAACTACCGGCAGAACACCCGCAAGAAGATCCTCATGGGCGCCCAAAGCCTGGCGCTGTCGCACGGCGACGCCTGGCGCCAGCGCCGCCGCCTGCTGCAGCCGGTCTTCCACCAGCAGCGGCTGGCGATGCTCGCCGGTCACATGACGGCTCGTACCGAGCGGATGCTCGCCGGCTGGCGGGAGCGCGCGGTCCGTGGCGGGAGCGTCGACGTGGCGGAGGAGATGATCGCGCTCTCGCTCGACCTCCTCATCGACAACCTCCTGGGCAACGAAGCGGACCGCGAGGGGGGGCTGCGCCGCGCCGTCACCACCGCCTTCGAGTACTTCAACGAGCGCAACCTGCGCGGCGGACCGCCGCT
>JAXDLD010000403.1:0-2625 GCA_034666805.1 Acidobacteriota bacterium | reverse complement strand
TTGCCCGCCAGCTCGACCCTGTCCTCCGGGCCCAGGAAGTAGGGGACCCAGCGGGTGGGCGGGTGGGTGAGGGTGAGGGTTCCGGCGACAACACGCGCGGCCGGCGAGGTCGGGGAGAGAGGGCTGCGGGCGGTGCTCAAATACGCCCTTCGGGCTCCAGACGGTTGCGCTCCGTCCTCGCCCTCTCTCCCCGACCTCGCCGTGGCGACCGCCAGGCAGTCCGGCATCACCTTGAGCCCGGGGAGGTCGAAGTCGAGCCGGCGGTGGATGACCTTCGCCAGGGGCGCCGCGAGCTCGGGCCGGCTCGGCCAGAGGTTCTCCTTCTCCTTGGGATCGCGGGTGAGGTCGTAGAGCTCGACCGGCTTCAGGCGCGCGAGGTCCACCTTCCACAGGTGCTCTTCGAGGACGTTCTTGGGGGTGAACGGCTCCAGCGGGTTGTAGAGGATGAGCTTGTGCCGGCGGAGGACGGCCGCGGCGCGGAGCGGCATGCCGGCGAGCGACTGGGTGAAGGCCGCCCGCTCGGGGAGGGCGCCCTTGCCGGTCGCCGCCGGCAGGAGGTCGATCCCCTCCCAGGTCGGATCGCCCGTCCCCCCGGCCGCGGTCATCAAGGTGGGCAGAAGGTCCAGGAGACGCACGGTGCCCGTCAGCCGGCGGCCGGCGGGGACGTGGCCATCCCAGCGCAGGAGGAGGGGGACGTGGACCTGCTCCTCGTAGAGGGTCTGGCCGTGCTTCCAGCCGCCGTGGTCGTCGTGCTCCTCGCCGTGATCGGCGGTGAAAACGATCAGGGTGTTGGCGAGCACCTCCGGCGAGAGGGTCGCCAGGAGCTGGCCGACGTGGCGGTCGACATAGTGGACCTCGCTGTCGTAGAGCGCCTGGATCTGGGGCAGGTCGCGGGCCGGGTCGGGGAGGGTCGAGTAGCCGCTGTAGACGTCGTGCACCCAGCCGCCCCGGACTGGCCCGTCGTAGTTGGGCAGGAAGGGCGACTTGCCGTCGACGATCTCCGGGTTGTCGTAGGGGTCGTGCGGGTCGACGTAGTGGACGTAGGCGAAGAACGGCCGGTCCTGGTGGGCGCGCAGCCAGGGCAGGGCGTGCTCGTTGAGGCTGTCCGCGTGGCGGCGGATCCACTCGACGTCGGCCGGCGGGGCGTAGAAGGTGGAGAAGCCGCGCTCGAAGCCGGCGCCGACGTGGAGGACGGGGTTGGCGATGAAGCCACCCGTCCTGTAGCCGAGCTTCGCCAGGCGCTCCGCCATGGGGGTGAGCTCGGTCGGGATGCCGAAGGTGGCGAGGTCGGAGCCGAGGATCTCCCCGGGCTCCCGGCCGGTCATCAGGGAGACCACCGAGGGCAGGGTCCAGGGGGCCTGGCTGTAGGCGTCCTCGACCACCATCCCCGGCTTCGCGATCCAGCGGGCGATCTCCGGGCTGGTGTCGCGGGAGTAGCCGTAGGGGGTCAAGTGATCCCGGCGCAGAGTGTCGACGAGGATGAAGAGGATGTTGGGCCGGCGTGCCCGGTCCGCGCGCGGATGGGTGGAGACGAGGACCGGGCCCCAGGCCACGAGGTTGGCCTTGGCGAACCGCGGTGGCAGCCCTTCCAGCTCGGCGGAGAATTCGAGGGTGATCTCGCGTCCCGCGTAGGGCGAGAGGTCGGCGTCGAGGTCGAGCCAGCGCGGGCCGTCGTAGCCCTGGCCGCGAGTGCGGCCGAAGACGACGACCTCGCGCTCCCGGCCCGCCTGCGCCACCACTCTCACCTCCAGCCCGGTGACCGTGTGCCAGGCGGAGGGCAGGGTCTCGACCCCGAGGTGGAGCGCCGGCTTGCCGAGGGGGACCCGGCCGCGCCAGGACCAGGGGGCGGTGGTCGTGAGGACGACCGGGCGCCGCTCGTGGTCGTGCTCGATGACGGCGAGCTCGGGGCGGGTGGAGAAGGTCAGGCCTCGCTCTTCTCCCTGTCCGACCCGGTAGCGGTGCGCCTCGACCTGAGGCCGCAGCTCGAAGCCCGCGGGTGGACGGGCGCAGCCGGCGAGGGCCAGGAGTACAACGACCGAGAGGAGGGCGAGCCGGGGCGGCAGGATGGGGTAAGGACGGAGCGCAACTGTCTGAGCGCGGAGCGCGAGTTTGAGCACCGCCCGCAACCCGATCCTGCCGCCCTGGCTTGCCCTCCGTGTCACTTCCGCCCCCGGTGGCGGAAGCGCATGACCACGATGTCCCAGATCATGCGCGCCGAGTCCTTGAGCGGGTCGACGCTCGAATGCGGCGAGTTCGCCCAGGTGACGCCGACCTCGGCGATCCGGTAGCCGCGCCGGCGGGCGAGCCAGACCAGCTCGACGTCGTAGGCGAAGCGGTCGACCGAGAGATCGGCGAAAAGCTGCCGCGCGGCCTCGCCGTTGAGCAGCTTGAAGCCGCACTGGGTGTCGTGGAAGCCGCGGACCCCGACCGCTCGGATGAGCAGGTTGAAGGTGCGGCCCATGAGCTCGCGGTAGATGGGCTGATGCTGAAGGATGTTGGCGCCGGGCACCGCGCGGCTGCCGAGGACCAGCTCCGCCCCGGCCAGGTAGGGGCGCAGCCGCTCCAAATCTTCGATCGGGGTCGAGAGGTCGGCATCGACGAGGAGCACCGCCGCGCCCCGGCTGG
>JAXDLD010000402.1:0-3382 GCA_034666805.1 Acidobacteriota bacterium | reverse complement strand
CAAGCGGCAGCCCCTCCACGTGCCGGTGGTCGCGAACGACGGCGCCTATCTCGCTTCGCGGTCCGAGCCGCCCTCTGTCACCTGGGTGGGACACTCGACCTTCGCCATCCAGGACGGGGGCGAGGTCTTCCTGACCGACCCGCACTGGGGGCCGCGGGCCCTCCTGCCGACGCGCAAGAGCCCTCCCGGTATCCCGCTCGCGGCGGTGCCCCCGCACGCCTGCGCCCTCCTCTCCCACAACCACTACGACCATCTGGATGCCTGGACGGTCGCCCGGCTCCCGGAGAGCGTGCGCTGGTTCGTGCCGCGGGGGGTCGGCAAGTGGTTCCGGGGCCGGCGGTCCAAGGGGCCGAATCCACCGGACATCACCGAGCTCGACTGGTGGGAGAGCGCCGGGCACGGCCGCTTCACCCTCACCTGCCTGCCCGCCCAGCACTGGTCCAACCGTCTGGACGCGGGCAGGAACGCCACCCTCTGGTGCTCCTGGCTGGTGACCGGGGGCGAGAGGAGCTACTACTTTGCCGGCGACACCGGCTACTTCCACGGCTTTTCCGAGATCCTCCGGCGCTTTGGGGCCGTCGACGCCGCCCTCCTCCCCATCGGTGCCTATGAGCCACGCTGGTTCATGCGCCCCCAACACATGGACCCCGGGGAGGCCCTCCGCGCCTTTCGCGACCTCGGGGCGCGCCACATGCTCGCCATGCACTGGGGGGCCTTCGACTTGACCGACGAGCCCGTCGACCTCGCCCCCCGGATCCTCGCCGAGGAGGTCGCGAGGAGCGGAGAGGACCCCGGCCGGGTCCACGTCCTGGCCGTGGGGGAGCGCTTCTTGATCCCTTGAAGAGCGGTCTCCAGCCTGCCATTTGGCTGTGCTACAGTGCGTTCGTGCCGGCAAGACCACGGACCCTGGCTCGCCCCGTTCCCGCCCCAGCCCGGCATGCGCCGCAGGGGCGAGAGGAACGCCGGGGCGCTCCCGCCGGCGCCAAGGGCCGCCGACCGCTGCAGCTCGAGCTGTTCGGCCGCGACGATCCCGGCGCGACCGTCCCGGAACGCAGCCGTCCGCGCTCCCTCCCCCCGGCCGCCCCGGTCCCGGCGGCCCCGACCCCCGAATCCCTCCTGCGCCGGCTCTCCCGGCTCACCCGGGGGCGGCTCCAGTCGGTGATCCTGACCGACAACCGGCGCACCATCCTCTCGGTCCGGCCCGGCCAGCCGCGCGACGACTCCCGCTTGACGCTCCGCATCCACCGCTCGTTCCTCGGCGCCCCGGACGAAGTGCTCCAGGCGGTCGCCACCTTCGTCGAGAGCCGTAAAGGGAGCGACCGGGCACGCGAGGCCCTGATCGTGCTCCGCGACCACTTCTCCCGCCACCGCGGCCCGGTGCGGATGGCGGCCCGCCGCCGTCTCGCCCTCGACCCGCTGGGCGAGGCGCTCGACCTGCGCCAGCTGCGCGACGACTTGAACCAGCGCTACTTCGACGGCCGGTTGAAGGTCGACATCACGTGGGGCAAAGGGGGAGCCGGGGCGGCCCAGTCCTGCCGGGGAAGGGCCCGGAAGAGCACCATCCAGCTCGGCAGCTACTCCTATGAGGACAAGCTGATCCGCATCCACCGCGCCCTCGACCAGCCGAACGTGCCGCGCTACGTGGTCGAGGCGGTCGTCTACCATGAGCTGCTGCACGCCGCGATCCCGCCGGTCGTGCAGAACGGCCGCCGCCACGTCCACACCCCCGAGTTCCGCCGCCGGGAGCGCCTCTTCCGCCACACCCAGAAGGCCGAGAAGTGGGTGGAGGAGCACCTCCCCGAGCTCCTGCGGGCGCGCGGACGGCGGTAGGGGCGCCCTCCTCTACCCCGCGTACTTGAGCGCCGGCCCCAGCTTCCGCGCGATCCGGTCGCGAATCCAGTGCGGGTCCCACCATTCGACCGGGTTGACCGGCAGGCCCTGGAGCAGCATCGTGAAATGCAGGTGGTCGCCGCCGGCCAAACCGGTCTGGCCGGAGCGCCCCAGCTCCTGGCTGCGGTTGACGTGCTGCCCCTCCTTGACCCCGATCGAGGAGAGGTGGCCGTAGAGGCTCATCAGGCCGTAGCCGTGGTCGATCACCACGGCGTTGCCATAGATCCCGAAGAAGCGCGCCACGACCACCGTGCCGCTGTTCGATGCCGGGACGGCGTCCCGCTGGACCGAGGCCATGTCGAACCCCAGGTGGGTCTGCTGGTCGATCTGCTTGCCCTGGTACATGTAGGTCCGGCGCTGGGCGAAGGCGGCCGTGATCTTGGCGTTCGGCATGGGCAGGAAGGGCTGCGTCCAGAGGAACTCGCGGGCCGACTTCTCGCCCATCGCCTTCAAGTAGTCGCCGTCTTTCTTCCGCAGGTCGCCGTTGATGGTCAGGAAGTTCTTCACCAGTTCTCCCTGGTCGCGGATCTCCGGCGACTGGGAGAGGATCTCGGGGACCACCTTGTTTAAGAAGGCGTCGGTGATCTGGATGATGTCACTCTTGATCGGCTTGGGGAAGAACTGGTCGACGAAGGCGACCGCGGCCTCGTTGCCGACGTCGTCGACCGCCACCAGCCGCACCGCCGAGGCGTCCGCGGTGTCCCAGGGGACCGCGTAGAGAGCGAAGCGGAGCTGCTTGTCGGGGCCGGGCATGGGGAAGCCGGGGAACCACCAGTCGCCCGAGCGCACGCCGTCCTTGATCGCGCTCTCCCCCACCCGGTAGACCACGACCTCGCAGCCGCCCTGGGCCACGTAGTGCTGGGTCGAAACCGGTCCCAGGGTCGGCGGGGCGAGGCGCACCGGCAGCTTGACCTCGGTGACGACCGGCGCCGGCCGCCGCAGCCAGCTCCCCGCCCGGTCGGCGGTGACCCGCACCGTGGCCTCGCCCGCGCGGAGGCCCTTGACGCTGTCGCGGCCGACGTCGACCGTGAAATCCGCCGGGGTCCGTCCCTTCCAGAAGGCCCAGGCCGGATGGCTGGCGAAGTCCTTCTCCGTGATCGGGGTGACGTCCTGGCCTTGCGCCAGCTCGACCCGCACCTTCTCGACCCTCCCGGTATCGTTCAGGTGGACCGCGATGGGCGTCCGCCGCCCGATCCCCTTCGCCCCCGGCTTTACCGTCACATCGGGAGCCGAGCCGACCCAGAAGGTCGTGATCACGGCGGCGACAAGGGCCAGGAGCACCGCGGCGAGCACCACGCGGACGAGACAACCAGCAGCAGCCTTTCTCTCACGGACCATCGATACCTCTCTTCAAGAAAGCGGGTGTTCGAGAGCATGTGGGTTGAAGCCCCCGCGGGGCGAAAGCATAGCGCAGCGGCTCCCGCTTCCGGCCCCCCCTGCGGTCCGGCGAGACCCGCGCGAGATAGTTCCCTTTTTACAAATTTGTACGTGC